>NZ_DEPK01000276.1:0-10261 GCF_002358725.1 Microbacterium sp. UBA3394 | reverse complement strand
CCGTGTGGTGCGCGGGACGGATCAGAGCCCGAGCGCGCGAGCGAGCTTGGAGTCGGACGAGGCGTCGCTCGCTCCGGCGGCGCGTGCGATCTCGCCGATGGCCGCGAACAGCGGCTCGTGGTCCTCCGGCGCGGCTGGGCCGAGTTCGATCTCCCACTCCCGCCACGTCCGATCGACGCCGGCCCGTTCGTCACGAGCGGTCACGTGATCGTCGACGAATTCCGCGACCACTCCCCCTTCGGTGTCGAGCAGGTCGTACGCGACGCGGTCGTTGCGGATGCGGGCGAGCGGCGACAGCGGCTCGTCCGTTATGTGGGCGATCGCCGCCCGCACGGGCGCCGGCACCTCGGCGATGCCGCCACCGCCGAGGGGCCAGCCCAGCTCTTCTCGCCCGGCTCCGACGCGCGGGCCTTTCACATGCCATCCCGCGTCGGGCCCCCCGGTACGCCGGCGCAGTGCATAGCCGGAACGGCCGAGCTCCGCGTCAGCGGTGTCGAGGTAGACCGCGTCGAGGGCGCGACGCTCGGCCGCACCGACCGTCGCGACGCCGGGCACGCGCGTCCAGTCCGGAACGGCGATGTCGACCTCGACGTCGAATTTCACCTCGACCTCGTTGGTGCGCCGTGGCTCCGTCACCCGTCAGCGCCGATCGCGAGGTGAGTCGCTGTAGGGGTCGATGTCATCCTCCGACTCGACGAACCAGAACTCGCCCTCGGTGGGCCCGTCATCGTCTCCGGTATTGACGAGCTCCCCTCGGCGCGCGTAGACCACCTGAGTCTCGCTGTAGGGGACGATGAGCTGCTCCTGGTCCACGTCGTCGACAGGGATCACCTGCCCGTCGAGCGGGCCGCCATGAAGTCGTGCGATAGCCATGGACCGAGCCTAGCCCTCGCCCCATCCCGCGAGAGAAGGTTGCGCTTCGCGACGCGATGTGATGACGCCACCGCCGCGTACGGGGAGTGAGATCTTTCTCATGAATCGAATCAATTCCCGCCTTCGCATTGATTCGCCGGTCGCGGCAGGGTTACCGTTCGCGCGGGAAAACGCTTGCCTCCTCGCAGACGATGACGTCCGCTTCCCGGACGAGAGAAGGAATCGATGATGACTCCGCATCCCTCACGATCACGCTCGCTCGCCGCCGTCGGCATCGCGGGCGCACTCGTGCTCACGACCGCACTCCCCGCGACGGCGTCACCGGCGCCGCCGCAGCGGAGTGCCGCATCGCTCGACCGCGGTCTGGTCGCGGTCGCAACCGACGAAGGGGTCTTCCTCAGCTGGCGCCTCCTCGCCGCCGAGGCCGGCCCGGCGACGGCCACGGGCGTAAGTGGTCCCTCCTTCGCGGTGGAGCGTGACGGCGAGCGCATCGCCGTCGTCGATGACAGCACGAACTACGTCGATCCCGACGGCTCCGCCCAAGCGCGGTACACCGTCGCGCCCATCTGGCATGACGTGACGGGTGAGACCAGTGACGAGGTAGCCGCCTGGGCGGAGGGCTTCTACGACCTCCCGCTGCAGAAGCCCGAGGCCGGTGTCACGCCGACCGGCGAAGCCTTCGAATACACCGCGAACGATGCATCCGCTGCCGATGTCGACGGCGACGGCGCGCTGGAATTCGTCGTCAAGTGGGACCCGACCAACTCGAAGGACGTTTCGCAGAAGGGATTCACGGGCACCGTCTACCTCGATACCTACGAGATGGACGGGACGCTCCTCAACCGGCTCGACCTCGGGGTGAACATCCGCGCCGGGGCGCACTACACGCAGTTCATGGTCTACGACTACGACGGCGACGGGCGCGCCGAGACCATCCTCAAGACGGCACCGGGCACCTCGTGGCAGACGTACGGCGGCGATGGCGCGGTGACCGACGAGGGTCTTGTGACGATGCCGCAAGAGGATCTCGACGCGGGCTACTCCCCCGACGATGACTATCGGATGACGGCAGCGGAGTACCGCGAGCACCTGGTGGGCGTCTTCGAGGGCTGGTCGGAGCATCCCGAGGTCGTCTCCGGCACATGGCCTGCGACCCTCGAAGAGGCCTGGGGCATTCCCGTCGAACACGAGTATCCCCTCACGCGGGAGTCCGCCGAGGAGCTCGTCGACTACTTCATCGACGTCTACGCTCCTTCGCGGAGTGCTCGCAACGATCTCACGACCTTCGACGGGTTCATCGTCGACGGACCGGAGTACCTCACGGTGTTCGACGCGACGACCGGGCGCGAACTCGACACCGTGCGCTACGAACCGGGACGCGATGACGACGGTCTGCTGTGGGGCGATTACGCCATGAGCCGCATCGAGCCGGGCAACCGCGTCGACCGCTTCCTCGCCGGTGTCGCGCACCTCGATGACGATACGACCACGGCGAGCGCGATCTTCGCCCGCGGGTATTACACGCGTTCCGCGATCGCCGCCTACGACTGGGACGGGCAGAGCCTGACACAGCGTTGGCTGGCGGACAGCGGACATGTCCCGATGTCGAACCCGTTCAACGACGGCCCTCACGGCCGCGACGGGTCGAACGAGGAGTACGCCACGTTGACGACGCAGGGCTTCCATTCCCTGAGCGCCTCCGATGTCGACGACGACGGACGGCAGGAGATCGTCTACGGCGCTGCGACACTCGACGATGACGGCAGTCTGCTGTACAGCTCCTTCGACGTCCTGCCGGAGGGCAGCGCGGATCCCGGTGCGAACGTGCGCCTCGGGCACGGCGACGCCATGCATGTCACGGACGTCGACCCGGAACGGCCCGGTCTGGAGATCTGGACCTCCCACGAGGGCGCGACCTACGCACCGTACGGTTCGGTTCTGAGGGACGCCGCGACCGGAGAGGTGCTCTTCGGCTCGTACTCCGGCCGCGACACGGGCCGGGCGATGATCGGCGATGTGCGAGCGGACGTGCCGGGCATCGAGGTGTGGGCGAGCATGCCGGGAGGGTCCGAAGGGTCGGGTCTGCTGAGCGCGACGGGCGAGACGATCGACACCGCCACCCCCGGCACGAACCAGTCGATCCGGTGGGCAGGCGACCTCACGACGCAGATCGTCAACGGGTCGATCGATCAGACGCCGACCATCGACGACGTCACCCGAGGGACCCTTCTGACGGCGGAGGGCACCCGGACGAACAACTACACCAAGGGGAACCCGTCCCTCGTGGCCGACGTGCTCGGCGACTGGCGGGAGGAGCTGATCGTTCGCACCACGGATTCGTCGGCGCTGCGGTTCTACGTGAGCACCGAAGTCACCGCGCACAAGCTGCCGACTCTGCTCGATGACACGCAGTACCGCGTGGAAGTGGCCCGTCAGAACACCTCCTACAACCAGCCCTCTTACCCGGGCTTCTACATGGCGAGCGACATGGACTTCACGCAGGTTCCGGTCGCCACCGAACCCGCCACGCCGAAGAAGCCCCGCTTCATCGACCTTCCGGGCTCGGTTCTCGACCTGGTGATCGTCCCCCGCGATCGCGACTTCGAGTACTACATCGACGGTGAGCCGACGCGCACCGGCGTGACCCGCGTCGACCGCGGTGCGGAGGTGACGGTCACCGCCGTGCCTGTCGCGGGGGTCTCGCTCGAGCTCGAAGCCACATCCACCTGGTCGAAGACGTTCACGACCCGCTGGCGGTAGCACCCCGATGGGACCGGAACGTCGATGGCGGGCCGGTCCCACCGGGTTATCGTGAGGTGTGAAGCCGTTCGTCCTCCTCGCGACCCGCGCCGAAGACGTGCCCGCCGACGAGGAGTATCGGCTCTTTCTCACCGCGACAGGCCTCGCCGAAAGCGACCTCATCCGGATTCGCCTCGAAGCCGCGCCGATGCCCCGGCTGGATCTCGATGATCTCTCCGGGGTCTTCGTCGGCGGCGGACCGTTCAACGCCTCCGACCCCGCTCATCTCACGTCCGCCGTGCAGAAGCGTGTCGAAGCGGAATTCGGCACGCTTCTCGACGAGGTCGTGGCGCGTGATTTCCCCTTCCTCGGCGCCTGCTACGGCGTCGGCACTCTGGGCGCGCACCAGGGTGCCGTCATCGATCGCACCTACGGCGAGGCGATCGGCGTCGCGGATGTCGCGCTGACGGATGCCGGAGCGGCCGACCCCCTGCTGGCGGGCGTGCCCCGGAGATTCGGCGCGTTCGTCGGGCACAAGGAGGCGATTCGCGCACTCCCCGCGGGAGCGGTGCGACTCGCGTCGTCTCCGGCCTGCCCGGTGCAGATGTTCCGTGTCGGCGATCATGTCTATGCCACGCAGTTCCACCCCGAACTGGATCTCGAGGGCATCATCGTGCGGATCCACGCCTACGCCGGGTACGGATACTTCGCCGCCGACGAGCTGGGGGCCACCCTTGCTTCCGTCGAGCGCGCGCCGGTCGAACACCCGCAGCGCATCCTCCGGAACTTCGTCGAACGCTACGCGCGCTGAGAGGATCCACCCTCGACGACGCGGGCCACGTCCAGGCGCACGTCGGATTCCGGGAGCTCGAGTCCCAGATCGACGACGACGATCTCGCCGGTGAGCCGGGGACCCTCTGCCCTCCCGAGACCGATCTTCGGCGCCCCGAACGTGACCGTGAGCGCTGCCGGGAGCACAGCTTCGTCCGCTGTGCCGTCGTCCGGGTTCACGCCGCTCGGCACATCCACCGCGATGACGGGAGGGATCTCGGCGGCGAGCATCGCACCGACGATCGCACGTGCCGCCCCGCGGAGCGCTCCGCGGGCGCCGATCCCGAGGATTCCGTCGACGATAAGGTCGTATTCGGTGGCATCGAGCCCGTCCGATTCGATCCGTCGCACCCCTGCCGACATCGCGGCCGCAAGTGCGGACACGTGCGCATCGCCCGAGGTGAGGAGCGCATCGACGTCCATGCCCGACTCGGCGAGGCGCTCCGCGGCGTACAAGGCATCGCCGCCGTTGTCCCCGCGGCCGGCGAGCACCAGGACGCGCGGATGCGGTCGATCACCGAGCACGTCGGCGATCACTGTCGCGAGCGCCGCCGATGCGCGGAGCATCAGCGGCTCGCCGGCGTCGAGAAGCGGCCTCTCGGCGGCACGGACCTGCTCGGCGGTGTACGCGGAGACGGTGACGGTCATGCGTTCTCCTCCCGTTCGGCGCGTTCGGCTTCGCGGGCGGCTTCGAGCTCACCCACGGCCGTCTGCACGGACCTCTCGGCACGCTGCACCCGGCGCTGGGCGAAGGTCGAGGCCCCGTACTTCGCGCGCACGCGGTCGCGATCCTCCTCGACTCCCGTGACGATGTAGGCGCTCGCGATGAGGATCACCTGCGCAGAGAGGTTGATCCACAGCAGCAACGCGATGAGCGAGGCGAAAGACGCGAGCAGCGGGTTCGACGAAGCACCGCCCACGAAGAGTCCCGACAGCTGTTGGAGCACCGTCAGCCCGACCGCACCCAGGAGTGCACCGCTCCACAGGGCCCGGCCGGAAGGCTTCACACCCGACAGCAGGAAGAACGCGGCCGCCACCACGAGGGCGTCGAGCGCGAACACGGCGACGATCGTCACGGCTCGCGTCAGCAGAACCTCCAGCGGCCCCTCATCCGGCCGCCCGAGCCAATCGGTGACGATGCCGACGCCTGCCGTTCCCAGGATCGTGGCGGCAGCCGAGGCGACGAGTCCCGCCCCGATGCCGATGGCAAGCCCCAGGTTGCGCAACAGCACCCAGACGAACATGAGGTCGTCGGTGGTGCGATCGGCGATGCTGCGGATCGCCAAGCGCAGCGAGCCGATCGCCCCGATCGCCGCGCCGACGAGACCGACGGTCGCGATCGCTCCGGTGATGCTGAGGCCCGCCGGCGCCTGGATGGCGTCGGCGTCGATGAGGCCCTCGCCATCGGTTCCGATGAGGCCGGGAATGGCTTGATTCACCGCGCCCACGAGCGCCTGGTAGGCGTCGGGGTTGCCGGACAGCCAGAGGGCGGCGAAGGAGAAGCCGAGCAGGACGCCGGCGAAGACGCTGAAGAGCGTGCGATACGTGATGCTGTCGGCCAGCTGCGGGCCCCGCCGCTCCGAGTAGAGCAGGAGCGCTCGCACGAGTTTGAGGGTGAGCATCCACCGGATGGCACGCGCGACGAAGGCCTTCATGTCGCCAGGCTACCGACCGTTGACGGCAGCCTCCGCGGCCTTGACGTGTCGGCGGATCACCCGATAGTCATCGCTGCGACCGTCAGGGCGATCGCCGCCCACGCGCCGCCCAGCAGCCAGG
Organism: Microbacterium sp. UBA3394; assembly: GCF_002358725.1. Classification (NCBI taxonomy): domain Bacteria; kingdom Bacillati; phylum Actinomycetota; class Actinomycetes; order Micrococcales; family Microbacteriaceae; genus Microbacterium; species Microbacterium sp. UBA3394. The sequence goes on along the minus strand of NZ_DEPK01000276.1, from coordinate 4,042 downwards.
GGCCGAAGGCGATCCTGACGCCGAATCCGCGGCGGCGCATCAGGACCAGCACGAGGGCGAACAGCCCCGCTCCGGCGAACGCGAACATCGATCCCAGCACCACGGTGTCCCAGCCGAGCCATCCGAGATGCAGCCCGATGAGACCCGCGAGCTTGACGTCTCCGCCGCCGATGGCACGCGGGTCGACGATCCGCACGACGAGCAGCGCGCCGAAGAGCACGGCGCCGGCGCCGAAGGATCGCATGGCCGCGCCGCCGTCATGAGCCGCGATCGCCGCGACACCCAGGCTCGACACGGCGATGACGTAGCCCGCACCGACGATGCGGTTGGGCAGCCGATGCGTGCGCAGGTCGATGACGGCCAGCACGACGCTCACGACGGCGAAGGCGACGAACGCGATGGCGACGGCGCCGAACGCAAACGCTGTGGCGAGCTCGACGTCCATGACGACACAGCCTAGAGTCGACGCCCTCCCGCCATCGACGAGCCGTCGTCACCTGTGGACAACGGGGCGATGGTCACCACTGCGGATGGATACTCGCCCGCAGGTGCCGGTCGTAGACGCCTCGCACGGCGGTGTCGAACTGATCGACGTCGAACCCGCCGTCGATGAGCTCAGCCGCATCGGCGTTCCGCGAAGCCTGCGTCACACTGCGCGCACCGGGAATCACCGTCGTCACACCGGGGCGGGTCGCCGCCCACGCCAGGCAGGCGGCTGCCAGCGGCACCGACTTGGGCAGGGTGGCCGACAATTCGCGCGCGGCCTCGACTCCGACGGTGAAGTCCACGCCCGAGAAGGTCTCCCCCTTGTCGAACGCTTCGCCGTTGCGGTTGTACGTGCGATGGTCGTTGGGGGCGAAGGTCGTACCCGCGGTGTACTTCCCCGACAGCAGGCCGGATGCGAGCGGAACGCGCGCGAAGACAGCGACCCCCGCACGTTCGGCCGCGGGCAGCACTTCGTCGAGAGGCTTCAGGCGGAACGGATTCAGGATGATCTGGATGTTGGTGACCCGCGGATGCGAGATGGCGGCGAGCGCCTGCGCGCACGTCTCGACGGAGACGCCGTATGCAGCCATCCGCCCCTCGGCGACGAGCGCATCGAGCGCCTGATAGGTCGCGTCGTCTTCGATCACCTCCGTGGGCGGGCAGTGCAGCTGCACGAGGTCGAGCGTGTCGGTGCGAAGGTTCTCGCGCGAACGGTCCACCCAGGAGCGGAACGCTTCCGGCGTGTAGTTCTCCGGCTCCTGTGCGACACGGCGTCCCATTTTCGTCGCGACCGTGACCTTGCGCTCGTGCCGCTCAGCCAGGAACTCGCCGATCAGGCTCTCGCTGCGCCCGTCTCCATACACGTCGGCGGTGTCGAAGAGGTTGACTCCCCGGTCGACGGAAGCGGCCAGCACCGCGCGGGCGTCGTCTTCCGAGACGACGCCCCAATCGGCGCCGAGCTGCCAGGTGCCGAGTCCGATGGCTGATACGTGACGGCCGGTCCGGCCGAGGCTGCGCTGCTCCATGCATCGATCCTACGGATGAGCACCTCCCGACCACGAGCCTTGACAGGTGCCGCACCCCGCCCGGAGGTTCAGCCCGTGATGACCACCGGCGTTCCGAGCGGCAGGGAGGCGAGCGCCTCGGTGGCGTCGGCGTCCATGCGGAGGCACCCGTTGGAGACCGCCCCCGACCGTGCGTCGTGGTAGTGGAAGGCCGTGATCGCGACATCGGCACCCCCGAAACCGTCGAGGGTGGGGCTCTGCACCGACAGGTACACCAGGGGGTGGCCCCGCGTGTAGGCGAAGCTCGGCTCGGTGCGCACGGTCATGACGAACGCGCGCCCGAGCGGTGTGGGTGTGGCCTCGACGCCGGACCCGAAGTCGGTGGCGATCCGCTCTCGGTCTTCTCCGCGCACGATGTCGACGGTGCGGTCGGCAAGGGAAACCTCGACGACCGCGTCCTGGGCGCTCAGCTCCACATCCTGGGTGCGCAGCCACCCGGTGAGCTGGGCCGGATCGCCGTTCGACGGGAACGCCTGGCGACCGACGAGCATGACCTTGACCCACGCGTCGTACTGTTCGATGACGGGAACGATGGTGCCGTCGTAGACGTAGTCCCGCGGAAGAGTCGCAACGGGTGAGGAGCCCGGCTCGGCGAACACGGGCGCCGCGGCATCGGTCGCGCGCGCGGCCACGCCCGTGACGTCACCGTAGGGATCGTCGTCGACCGGAAGCTCGGGGATGACGGCGAACACCGTCACCTCGGGAAGGCCGGTGAGGTCGTAGTCCGTCGTGTCCGCGGCGGGCCCCGTGGGTGTCGGGGTCGCGGTGGGCGAAGGTGCGGGAGTGCTCGTGGGAGTCAGGGTCGGCGTCGGGGTCGCTGCAGCCGGCTCCGACTCACCGGGTTGCAGCACCCAAGCGACGATGAGCGCGGTGACCGCGATGACGGCGGCGACGGCGAGCGCCATCCACCCCGCGTTCTTCCGGGTGAGCACGCGCGCCGAGGTCATGACTCCATCGTCGGTGCCCGCCGGCGCCATCGCAAGCGACGCACGGAACCGTCGCCCCTCGGCGAGGACGCATGCTCGTCCTGCCCGACCTCAGCGCGCGAGGCGCACGTCGTAGCGCTGCAAGACGACGCCCTGCCCGTACGTGCGCGCCTCGATCAGATCGAGGTCGACGCGTGGATCGCCGTCGAAGAGGCCTCTTCCCCGGCCGAGCACCGTGGGATGGGTGAACAGCATCACCTCATCGAGAAGGCCGGCATGCAGCAGCGCCGTCGCGATCGTCGCGCCCCCGACGCCGATGTCTCCGTCGGACTCGGCACGGAGCGCGGTGAGCTCCGCGATCGCGTCGCCACCGGTGCCCACGATGCGCGTTCGGTGAGGGGCGCTTGCGCGGGTGCGAGAGACCAGGACCTTCGGCATCGTCGTCCAGATGCGGCCGTACTCGCGGATCACGGGCGATTGAGACGCGTCCTCGGCCGCGGCCGGCCAGAACGACTCCATGAGCTCGTAGACGCGGCGACCCTGCACCATGGCGGTGAAAGCGCGGGCACGGGTGTTGAACTCCTCGTGCAGGATGTCGTCGATGCGCATCCAGTCCCCGCCGCCGTCCTCACCCTCGGCCTCCTCGATGCGCAGATCGAGGGAGACGTTCATCCAGTAGACGAATCGCGCCGTCATGTCTGCTCCCGCCCGGCGTCAGCGCGACGCCTGCTGCAGCTCACGGTAAGCCTTCTCGACGGCATCGGCCAGGCCCGCGATGTCGGAAACCGCGGTGGGATCGGTGCAGAATCCGATGCCGAGGGAATCGCCGTGGGAGATTGCGGCGATCCGCAGGGCATGGTGCATTCCCGGTTCCGAGGCCGAGACGAGCTGCGCGACGCGCCGGCCCGTCACGGACAACTCGCTTCGCGGTCCGGGCACGTTGGAGATGGCGACGCTGAATTCCCGCGCGCTGGATTCGACGCGCTCGAGCATCGCCGATACGGAGGGCAGCCCGCCGAGCGGGTGGAGCTGACCGATCGCGTGCATGAGGTCGTACATCAGCTCGGCATCGTCGGCCTGCTTCGCCGCGCGCGTCTGAGCGCTGATGCGGTCGAGCCGGATGAGCGGGTCGGATGCGCGGAGTTCGAGGTCGACGTTCATGAACGAGTCGCGGTTTCCCACGGCCGGGCCGTCGTCTCGATGGTGGAGACTTACCGGGATCTGCGCGCGCAGGCGCGGGGCCGACGCACCGAGCCATGAGCGCAGGCCCCCGGAGACGATGGCCATCAGGACGTCGTTGACGGTGGTGCGACGCGGGCGGGATGCTCCGATCGCCTTGAGTGCGCCGAGCGGCACGGTCGTGAATGCCAGCTCTCGATGTGCGGTGAGGGCGCGGTCGAACGGCGAGCGCGACCCCGGCCGGCCCAGCTCGCGTCCGATCGCCGCCGGAAGCCGCTGCCACAGCCCGCGGTGCGTTCCGGAAGCGGGCGCAGGGCGCATTCCGACGGAGGAGGCCGGATGTTCGCTCGGGTCGGCGACGGTATCCTGCAGGAACCGCATGCCCGC
>NZ_DEPK01000003.1:0-11015 GCF_002358725.1 Microbacterium sp. UBA3394 | reverse complement strand
CATGAAGGCGTCCACGCTGGCGGCAGAGATCTCCGACAGGAGGATCGCTTCGCCCCGCGCCGGCGCGGGCTGGGGCGGGTCACCGTGCACGGCGCCCAGCTCTGCCGGCGACATCGGGTGGATCGTGTCGATCTCCGGCGCGAGGGCGCGAAGCGGCGCCAGGAGCGCGTCCGCCGTGGCGGCGTCGGCCTGCACCGCCGCTTCGACGGCGACGACGGAGCGACCCCGCAGGAACTCCGGAATCTCGGGGATCGCCGGGTAGCGCAGCACGCGCGCGAGTGACGTCACCGACTCGGGGATGCCGTCGATCCATTCCCGCCACGCGTGCGCGACGTCGGCGGCGCGCTCGAGCGGCCACATCAGCGCGCCGGCGCTCACCTCGGTGACCGGGAAGAGCCGAATCTCGATCGCGGTGACGATCACCGGCGCGACTCCCCCACGCGCCGCCCAGAAGAGGTCCGCGTGGTGCGTCTCGTCGATGCGGAGCACCCGGCCGTGGGCGTCGACCGCTTCGAGGGCGAGAATGCTGTTCGCCGCGAGACCGTGCGAACGGGCGAGCCATCCGAGCCCTCCCCCGAGCGCGAATCCGACGGCGCCGACGCTCGGCGCCATGCCCGCGACGACCGCGAGACCGTGCTGCGCGGCGGCGTCGGCCACCGTGCCCAAGCTCACGCCGGCGCCAACCCGGGCCGATGCGGTCGCGGGGCGGATCTCGACCGAGTCGAGAGCGGAGGTGCGCAGCAGGATCGTGTCGGCGAGCGAATCGATGGTTCCCGCGGCGTGGCCGGTCGACTGCGGCGCGACGCGCAGTCCGTGTTTGCGCGCGGCCAGCACGGTCGCGACGACGTCATCGACATCGGCGGGAACCACCACCGCGACCGGGTACTGGTCGACGAGGAGCTGCCAGGCGCGTCGGGCGTCGTCCCACTCGGGGTCACCCGGCAGGATGACCGGGCCGTGAAGGGCGGACCGCAGGGCGTGCAGGTGCTCTCCGGGCAGGATCGCGGCGGAGGTGTCGGAAGCGTCAGGGGTGGTGTCGGAAGTGGTCATGTCGTCCTCGAGAAGGGATGCGGGTGGAAGGGGTGATGACGATCAGGAGGTGCGGGCGCCCGCGAGGCTGTCGAGCACGGCCTCGATCCCGAGCGGCCCGGGAGCTCGGGTGATGGCGGCGCCGATGTGCGCGGCGCGCTCGCGGTACGAGCCGTTGCCGAGGATCTCGTCGACGGCGTGGGCGATCCGGGTGGGCGCAATGCCACTGCGCGTGGGCTTCAGGCGCAGACCGACGCCGCTCCAGGCGACGCGGGCGGCAACTTCGGCCTTGTCTTCGGTGTTGCCCGTCGCGACGACCGGCACCCCGTGCGCGAGGGCGTAGTGCACCCCGCCGTAGCCGCCGTTCGTGACGAGCACGCTCGTGCGCGGGAACAGGCGGTCGTACGGAAGATAGGCGGCGATCCGCGCGTTTGCGGGCAGCGGACGGCGGGGCAGCTCGCGCCCGCCCGTGGTGGCAACGACGAGCACGTCGCGATCGGCGAGCGCGTCGATGGTCGGGAGCACGAGATCGTTCAGGTCGGCATTGGCCACCGTGCCCTGGGTGACGTGGACGACCGGACGGTCGGCGTCGAGGTCTCCCCACCAGTCCGGCACCGGGATCGACGAGGCGTCGGCCAGCGAGACCGGCCCGACGAAGTGCACGGGGGTGCGCACGTCGGTGCGCGGGTACTCGAACTCCGGCACGCTGAACTGCACCACCGCATCGGCGAGCGATGGATAGTTCATCACGGGCGTGCGCAGCTCTGCCCCGACGATGTCTCGAACCTGCCGCGCCGCGGCGCGCTGCAGGTCGCCGAAGACGAACCGGTCGGTGCTCCAGGTGAGAAGCGCGTTGCGCGCTCGACCCACGGAACCGGGGCGAGGCGGGATGCCCAGGGCGAACGGTGCGGTGTCGCGGCTGCGGAGGCCCAGGGGGATGATGCCGAGGTTGATCACCGGCGGACGCTCTGCGGCGGGTCGACTCAGGAGCAGCATGGCGCCGAGGAACATGCTCTCGGTGAGCACGGCGTCGGCGGGATGGGTCGCGAGCAGCTCGTCCACCGCGCGCAGCTGCGCAGGGGCGGGGTCGAGGAAGATGTGCTGGAGGTCCCATCGGACGCCCGCCACACCGGTTCGCCCGACACGTGCGGGAAAGGCCGCATCCATGTCGCTGTCGTCGTAGTCGGCCTCGGCCGGCAGGGCGCACCAGCGAGCGCCCGTCTGCTCGACGGCCTCTCGATAGGTCCGGCCGGTGAGGAACCGCACGTCGTGCCCCGCTCCGACGAGAGCTCGAGCGACGGCGAGCAGGGGCGTCACGTGGCCGCGCACCGGCGTGCTGCAGAGAAGGAGAGAGGACATGTGGACTCCTGTTAGGGTGTTGAAAGTACTTATGAAGTATTCAGTACCCTCAGAGGAAAGTCAATGCCCCCGTACAGCTCTCCCCTGCGCGAAGCGCAAGCAGCCCAGACCCGCCAGCGCATTCTCGAAGCCGCCATCGATGTCTTCGGCGACGCGGGCTACTCCGGTGCCTCCCTCGCGCGGATCGCGAAGGAGGCGGGCGTCTCGCTCGAAACGGTGAAGCAGAACGGGCCGAAGGCGGCGCTGCTGCTGGCCGGATTCGACTACGCCTTCGCCGGGGAGGAAGGCGAGGGACCGTTGCACGCCCGCCAGCTGGGCGAGCAGGCAGCGTCGCTCGGCCCCGCCGAGACACTGAGCTTTCTCGTGGCCTTCGTCGGCGGCGCGAACGAGCGGGTCGCTCGTCTGTGGCCGCGCCTGCTGGATGCTGCCGCCGGCGACGCCGACGTCGCCCGACGGCTCGATCAGCTGCAGGCCAATCGTCGAGCCGACATGCGAGGCGCTCTGGCCATGCTCGATGCGAAGGGGCTGATGCGGGGTTCCCGCCCGCACCAGCAGCGCGCCGATGTGCTGTCGTTCCTCATCTCACCGGAGAGCTACACCCAGCTGGTCATCGATGCCGGATGGTCGCGGTCGGCCTACCTCGCGTGGCTGGAGGATGCCATCGAGCGTCTCGTTCTAGCGTCCTGAGTGAGGCGCACCCTCTCGGGTCTTTCCACGTACTGCCAGTACGCGTCGTGACAGGTCCTTCCCCCGCGCCGGCGGCCAGAGTTGTCTGGTGGGACTGGTCGGAAGGAGACCCATCATGACCGATTCAGACTTCGACAGCCTGTTTCCTCTCGGCGCCGCGAACGACGCCTTCGCGCAGTACTTCAGCGGGCAGAGTTACCTCGCTCCCCTGGCGGATCTCGGGATGTTCGTCGCGAACGTGACGTTCGAGCCCGGGTGCCGCAACAACTGGCACGTGCACGCGGCGAGCAGCGGGGGCGGGCAGATCCTCCTCGCCGTCGCCGGCAGTGGCTGGTTCCAGGCCGAGGGCGAGGAGCCGGTCAGCCTCGAGCCCGGGTCGGTCGTGCAGATTCCGGCCGGTCAGAAGCACTGGCACGGAGCGAAGGCCGATTCCTGGTTCAGCCACGTCGCCATCTCCGTGCCCGGTGACGATGTCGAGAACGTCTGGCACGAGCCGGTCACCGACGAGTACTACAACACCCTCCCTACGACGAAGGAGAATGCATGATCACCGACGAGACCTACACCCTGTCCAACGGCGTCGAGATCCCAAAGCTCGGGCTCGGCACCTGGTTCATCGACGACGACACGGCAGCGCAGGCCGTGCGGGATGCGGTCGCCGCCGGCTACCGCAACATCGACACCGCGCAGGCGTACGGCAACGAACGAGGCGTCGGTGAGGGGGTGCGCACCGCCGACGTGTCGCGCGAGGAGCTCTTCGTCTCGACGAAACTCGCCGCCGAGATCAAGGACTACGCGGGCGCGGTCGCGGCGATCGATTCCTCCCTCGCCACGATGGGGCTGGACTACATCGACCTGATGCTCATTCACAGCCCGCAGCCGTGGGATGACTTCCGCGGCGGCGACTACGCCGAGGGCAACCGCGCCGCCTGGCGCGCGCTCGAAGAAGCCCTCGCGGCCGGCAAGCTGCGCGCGATCGGCGTCTCCAACTTCCAGCAGGCCGACGTCGAGAGCCTGCTGGACGGTGCGAGTGTGGTCCCGCACGTGAACCAACTGCTGGTGCACGTCGGGAACACCCCGGCCGAGCTCATCGAGTACTGCACCGGCAAGGGCATCCTCGTCGAGGCGTACTCCCCCATGGCGCACGGGGAGATGATGAAGAACAGCGAGGTCACCGCGATGGCCGAGCGCTACGGCGTCAGCGTGCCGCAGCTGTGCATCCGCTACACCCTCGACCTCGGCACGGTGTCGCTGCCGAAGACGGCGAACCCCGCGCACATGCGCGACAACGCCCAGGTCGACTTCGCGATCTCCGAGGAGGACATGGATACGCTCCGCGGGCTGGAGCACCGCGAGTACGGCGAGTTCTCGTTCTTCCCGGTCTACAGCGGGAAGTGACCCGGTGACGGGCGAGCACGACGCCCTCGCGGGCGTGGGCCGACGCGGCGAGCTCAGCGTGTCGAGCGTTCGCGCCGACGGCACGTACAGCCGGCCGGTGCCGATCTGGTCGGTGCTGGTCGACGGACGCTTGTTCATCCGCTCCTACAGGGGGACGGATGGGCGGTGGTACCGCGGGGTGCTCGCCCGTCGTGCGGGACGCGTCACCTCCGGCTCTCGAACGATGGATGTGACCTTCACGCCCGCCCCGGTCGAGCTCGCCGACAGCATCGACGACGCCTACCGCGCGAAGTATGCCGGCAGCGCCTACCTCGCACCGATGCTGAGTGAGCAGGCACGCGCGGCGGCGTTCGAAGTCACTGCGAAGCCGTAAGAGGAAGGGTCCGTTGCGATGCAGCGGACCCTTCCTCTTTGTTAGGCCTCGTCGCCGACTGATGCGGCGACGTTCTTGGCCACGCCCATGGCGGAGAATCCCTTGGGCCAGCCCGTGTAGAACGCGAGGTGCGTGATCGCCTCGATGACCTCTTCCTGGGTCAGGCCGTTGGCGATGCCGAAGGGGATGTGGAAGCCGAGCTGGTCGGTGTTACCCATCGCGGTGAGCGCGGCGATGGTGATGAGGCTGCGGTCGCGCTTGGAGAGCTCCTCGCGCTCCCACACCTCATCGAAGAGGACCTTGTCGGTGTAGTGGGCCAGGGCCGTGGCGAGATCGCCGAACGCCTGCTGGCCGCCGGTCCAACCGGTGGTGGGCGAATCGGTCATGATGGTGCTCCTTCGATCGGTGCGGTCGTACCTTCTCTGCCACCCGATCAGAGGGGAAGGCTGCGGGCGAGAGTCTGGTTCTGCGTGTACTGCGTGTACTGCGGGTACCTGGTTTGCGCGCTGATGGCGACGTAGCGTGAAGTGATGGACTACCGCACCGAGGTTCGCGACTTCCTGACGGCGCGTCGTGCTCGGCTGAAGCCCGAAGACGTCGGACTGCCGAACTTCGGAGGGCGTCGCCACGTGAAGGGTCTTCGCCGCGAAGAGGTCGCGATGCTCGCGGGCGTGTCCACCGAGTACTACGCGCGTCTCGAGCGAGGGGATGTCGCGGGCGTCTCGAATCAGGTTCTCGACTCTCTCGGCGACGCTCTCCAGCTCGATGACACCGAGCGCGACCACCTCGCCAACCTCGCACGTGCCGCGTCGGCCAGCCCCCGGTCACGGCGCGCGAAGCCGACGTCTCCCTCGTTGCGGCCGGGGATCCTCGCGGCGGTGAAGTCGATCACGACGGCGCCCGCGTTCGTGCGCAACGGCGCCCTCGACGTGCTGGCCGCAAACGATCTGGGCCGCGCGTACTACGCACCGATGTTCGCGAAGGCGCCGGAGACACCGAACATCGCGATCTTCAACGTCTTCGATCCGGCCGCGCAGAGCTTCTATCCGGACTGGATCAAGGCCGTCGACGGCACCGTCGCCGTCCTTCGGCACGAGGCCGGCCGGAACCCCTACGACAAGCGGATCACGGAGGTCATCGGCGAGCTCTCCACGCGCAGCGAGGTCTTCCGCGACCGTTGGGCGAACGCGGTGGTCCACCGCCACGACGCCGGCATGAAAGTGGCGGTCCACCCCGTCGTGGGCGACCTCGCGCTGCACATGGTCGGCACCGAGGTCATCACCGAACCGGGTCTATCGCTGATGATCTACGCCGCGGAAGAGGGCAGTGCGGCCGAGGAGAAGCTCCGCCTCCTGGCGAGCTGGGCGGCCACGCACGCATCGACGGCATCTGAAGCGGCAAGCGGCGGCTCCTGACGCCGAACAGGGTCAGCGAAACTCCGCATGCAATGTCTCTGTTGCTGTCGGGCCGCGGCGCGGAAGTACGTTCAGTTAGCGCACGGCCATCGGGCATTGTCAGCGGCGGGTCTTGCGAACAATTGCATCGCGCGAGCGGGCGGCCGGCCGACGCGGCCGTCAAGCCCGGATGACCACCGTCTTGCGGTCGAGCCGGTGGCAGCGGCGTCGCCCCTCGACCTCTGCTCGTTCCGGCCCTTCGGGTGACCGCTCAGAAGTCGAGTATCTGATTCGGTGGCGGCTGATAGATGGCAGACCGGCGCACGGGCCAGGCACCGCCGTACTTTCGAGACACATCCTCCACTGTGTCTCGAACCCACCCGCCCAGGCGCGGGCTGATGAGTACCTCCTCGATGAGCTGGTCCAGGTCGCATTCGAGGGTGGCGAACTGCGGAAGTCCGGTCGTATCTCGTTCTCCATAGTTATGGTCCCGTGACACGTCATGCGCTACGAGCCGGAACTCATGTTCATGAACAAACTCGGCCCGCTTCACAAAGAACTGATCGGTGAACGTCAGCGGGAATGAGCTGTCATCCGCCACTTCACGGTAGGAGACTGGCCCAAAGAAGACGTCCTCGACGACATCTGCGTTGCCTGTAAACGCCTGCCTCAAGGATCGCCAGGTGGACCGGACCACTACGCCCTTGTCATCGCCATAGATTCGCCAGAGTCCGGCGTTTTCGCTGGGGAATGCGTTCCAACAGGACACATATGTCCGCTCTCTCCAGAAGAACGAGAGGTGCTGCTCCCGATTGGCGACGGCGTTGCGGAGGTAGGACTTCTCCCCTCGGCCCTTCGCGGCCCGAAGCGCGGCTTTCGTCGCGCCGGACCCCATGACCCCCTCAAACGGGTCCTCCATCTTGGACGCCCTCGGAAGCTTGATCGCGCGCGACGCGAGGAGATCGAGGAACTTGGGAAAGTCGAGGTAACGCCAAAGGACAAGGTCGTCCGGTACCTCGTGATCGGGGTTCGTGGACCGCAGAGTCATGCGCACAGGGGGAGCCTAGCTCCGGGGATCCTTGGGGTAAGGGCGCCACGGACGGAGTGGCCGGGCGATCGCGAGATGGTCACGTACCCCGACACGCTTCACCACCGCCATCCGCCCGACCGCATGAAGACGCCTCCTGTCGAGGGGCCGCCCGCGCTTTCCTCGAAGTGCTTCCAAGACGTCGGCCGCCCGCAGGTTGTTGGTAGCGTCACTCACGTATGGATGCCCGTCACACGTCCACGGACGCGAACCCGCAGGATGATTCGCATAGATCCCGCCGTCTCGCTGTTTGGGTTGTCGTCGGAAGCGGGTTGGCGGCACTGATTTTCGGCCCAGCGGCGATCGGACTTGTGCGCAAACAACTGCACATCGGCTGCAGCACGGGCGCGCCCGGCTCGGAGGGCGCGGACACTTGGGTATGCAGAGACGGCATCGGATACCTCGGCGTTGCAGTGGCCATTGGCGGGATGTGGCTGTTTGCGGTTCTACTCGGTGCGCTAGCCGCGGGAGCCATCCGTCGCGACGATGCCGCACGAACGGTACTCGTGCTGCTCGCCGGGGTGTCGACAGCGTGGGTCTTAGGCCTCACCTGGCATGGCTCAGCCGAGCTCGTCCACGACGAGTACGCGCCGATGAGCGGTGAGGAGTACTGGCGAGCGGTGGTCGGACCGGCCGCGGTCGCGGCTCTCGCCGGCATAGCCGTCGCTGTCGTCGGCCTCTCGTTTCGGGGACGTTCCATCCGAATCTGCTGTGCTGCTGCTGCCGTCGGACTCGTCATCGCCACGGTCCTGCAACCAGGGCTCAGCATCAACACAATCCCAGCGGCAGGCGTGCTGGCCGGCGCCGCGGTGCGCGTCGCAGTGCCGATCGGGTCAGCCCAGACCCGATCCAGTCGCATCTTCCCGTAAGCCGGCGATTCACCGCCCGCAGAGGGACCGCGTTGCGAGCAGACCGCACGTCCGGAAATCAACTCTCGTCAGCCGCGGGCTCGAGAACTCTCGCGAGATGAGCGGCGTGGTCCTTATCCGTGCTGCTGCGACCCTAAGCTCTCACCCATGCGTGGCGGGCCGAATGAGAACACGCGGCGAAGGGAGAACTTTGGACGACGATCGAAAAAGTGTTGAGGAGCTGTCGCGGCACTTCTTCCGCGAGATATCGAGGCTGCGGAAAGACGAGGCGGGCATAGATGACATCGCGATCACGCCTCTTGTCGATGCGTGGTTCGCTTGCCTCGATTGGGCTGTGAAGGTCCCGCTCGCGGATGACCAAATGGCTGCAATAGCGTCGGCCGGAGCCAGCGCCGCCGAACAGTACGGCATCTACGGTCAAACGCACGGCAACAACAAGCGGAACGCGCTTCTCGCCATGCGCGGCTACTTGGACGCATTCTGGTCTCTGTTCGAAGAACTCGAATCGGCCGGCTTCGAACACCCGGACATCGAGGTGCTGAGAAAGAAGCTCGTCCGAGCGGGCGACGAGGCCGAGCAGGCTTTGGGTGTCATGGTCTACGTAAGCGAGCGCGTCGCGAAGCTGGACCAGGCAGTGCGGGCGGCGGAGGAGGCCGCGCGAGAGGCGAAGGATGCAGTCGCTCTCGCACAGAAAGCCGCCACCGAGTCATCCACCTCGACTCTTGAAGCCAGCTTCGAGACTACGGCGACGAACAACAATCGCGTTGCGTGGGCATTCCGATTCGCGACAATCGGAGTCCTCATTCTCGTGGTCGGTCTCGGATCCTACTTCGCGGTCGATCACACGCCAGTTGAGGGCGAGTCGGTCGATTGGTACGGGATCGTATACAGGGTTGCGGTGCTCTCGGGTCTCGGCGCAATCGCGGCGTACCTCGGGCGCCAGGCGGGCAACTACGGTCGCCTTGCGACGTGGGCTCACGGCATCCGAATCCAGTTGAAAGCGTTCCTGGGTTTTGTGAACGAGATCGAGAACGAGGACGCCAGGCAGTCGATGTACACCCTGTTCGGCAAGCGCGTTCTCGAATCACCGCCGGACGGTAAGTCCTCGCCGGAAGACTCTCCCACAAACTTGATTCAGCCGATCTTCGAGCAGGCAGCAAAGCTCCAGCCGCCGCAGTAGCGCCTGTGGACCATTGCGCGGAGACGCTGTCACGAACACCCGCTGCTGTCCGTTGAAGGACCGCCTTGCGGGCGGCACCACACGATCTGCCAACTCGTGACGTGAGTCAATCGAGCGCACCGCGGTGAGCGACATCGTGAGGGCGAACCTGTCCTCACCCGCTAGCGTCGGAGCGATGGTGTTCTCATGGGAGATGGCGGAGGAACTCGCCGCGGCGCACATGCGCTCGCTGGGGTTCACCGACGTGCGCAGAACTACAGCAGGGGCTGATCAGGGGATCGACGTGGTCGCCGTCGAGGCCGTCGCGCAAGTTAAATACCTCCAGTCCCCGGTCGGCGGGCCGGACATTCAGCGCTTCCGCGGCGCCGCACACCGCGTGCCGAACGCTTTGTTCTACTCGTCCTCGGGCTACACGAAAGCCGCCCTTGCCGCGGCTGACCACCTCAACATCGCATTGTTCCAATTTGATGCGCAGAACCACCTCCATGCACTCAACGGGGTGGCCGAGGTCGCAGCCGCACCACCCACGCCAGATCCAGGCAGTCCCGAGCAGTCTGCCGTAGACGAGCTCCTCGAAGCTGTCCTTCTGAGGAGGTTCCGGGTGCGGACATGGCAGCGCGTCTGTGCCCGCGGGCGCACGCAGTATTGGCTGCATCAGGTAAATCCGCCTGATGCGAAAGACCTGCTGCTCCCGGCCACGCTCGATAAGCTGCCGCTAGGAGAAGCCGAGAAGCTCGTGCTGGCTGTCCGCCCACAGATCTACCAAACCGCCCTGTCGCTTATGAAGATCGGCCACGCCACCCAAAATCGTTGGCACATCCGGCGATGGGAAGACGCCGTGGGCGACCTCGCCGCATACCGGGCAAAGCATCCAGACGCGAGCATGCCTGACTTCCCTGCTGTTCCGATTCCGGAGCTGCAAAGACAAACTCGGGTAGCGGGCTACCAACTAGATCAGAGCGTTCAGCAGCTACTTGACGCCAAACATGAGCCAGACGTGCTGCGATGGGAGGCGCTGCGTGAGGCCCGGTACCTCATCGAGGAGGAGGACTCCGACTTCGGGCACTACTCCGCCAGCCAGGCGTTACCTGCGATCTGACTACGCATGGGCGGTTGACACCCGTCGACTGTGTTCGGCATATGGACAGCGCAGAGGTTCCGATTGATCGCAGAGGGAACGAGGAGCGACCGACAACCGCACGCGCTCCGGCCCGCGCGCAACAGGCCTCAACCGCGCATCGCTCCGAAGCGGACCGCGTTATGACTCTTCGGCGGCGAGTCGCTCCAGCAATTCCCTTGCTCGAAGCATTGCTTCGAGTTGCGACGAAGGCGACGCTGCGCCGATCGCCTCGCGAATGACATCCATACGCTCGGACTTCGAGGCCGACTCCAGCAACGGTTGCGGCATTCCGGCAATGGACGCCGCGGCAGCCGCGAACAGTCCAGGAGGCGACCCGAGACTGACCCAGGCGCTCAAGACCTGACCGTGCGCCGTCTCTACGTCGTCCCCCATCTCGAAGCGCGTGATCGCAATTGCGGCGAGGCCGCTTGCAGCGCCCGTGAACTCATGCTGAGACAGATTCCCGTCGGCATCCATGACGGCGAGATTAGCGTGTGTTTAGACGGCGCTTCGGAAAGC
>NZ_DEPK01000163.1:0-3124 GCF_002358725.1 Microbacterium sp. UBA3394 | reverse complement strand
GCGACGATCGATCGCGAGAAGGTGGTCGCCGTCGCGATCGCCTCGGCATAGGCGGGGCGCGCCGCCTCGGACACCACGACCGGCTCGCAGCCGAGCTCCACGGCGAGCGCCTGCGCGATCGGCAGCACCGCGGCGGGGGCCGTGACGGCCGCATAGGACTGGGCGAGCAGGCGCAGGTCCATGGATGTGCCCGCGAAGGTCATCGCGGGGTGGATCGCCAGCGGGATGACGCCCTTGGCCACCGCCGGAGCGAGCACGTCGGTCCCCCAGGCCGGGTCCAGATGCATCGCGAGCTGACCCGGCTGCCAGTCGCCGGTCTCGGCCAGGCCCGCCACGAGGCCGGGAAGCTCGTCGTGCGGCACGGCGAGCACCACCAGTTCGCTGCGGCGCACGACCTCGGGGGCGTCGAGGAACGGCACACCGGGAAGCACCGCCTCGACGCGCTCCTCGTCGGAGCCGTGCGTGATCCCGATGAGCGCGTGGCCGACGCCGGCGAGCGCGGCGCCGATGACCGGTCCGACGCGTCCGGCGCCGACGATCCCGACGCCGAGGCGCCCTTCGCGCGTCATCGGTCCGCCTCCGCCGGTCCGGCGGGCGAGACGGGTTCATCGGCACCGTCCGTTTCGCCGGCACCGTCCGGTTCGCCGGCACCGTCCGGTTCACCGGCACCGTCCGGTTCGCCGTCCCAGCGGTGCGAGTGGTCGGAGGCCGCGGCGCGCACGGCACCCGCCGCGACGGCCTCGAAGAGATCCACGGCGGCATCCCGATCCACGATGCCGAGGGCACCCGACACCCGACCCGCGATCGTGTGAGCCCGCACGTTCGCGACGCGCAGGCGCCGATCCACGGGACCCTGGGTCACATCCACGCTCTGCAGCCGAGCGAGGGGGAAGACCCCGAGGGTGCGCCAGATGACACCGCGCCGGAGGAAGAGCGAGTCGTCGGTGAGCTGGAAGCCGTTGCGCCTCCACGAGAGCAGGCGGAACAGGCGCGCGCGATGCGGCGTGGTCGTGTACGGATCCTCGGGCTGCGGCCCGAGCACGCCGTCCTCGAAGATCGCGCGCCACTGCTCCGGCGTCAAGTGCGGCAGCACGAGGCCGAGCACGCGGGCGACGTCGTCGCGGTCGCCGACGGGCAGCACGGTGGCGAACTGATCCGTGCTCGTGTCGGTCGCCCCTCGACCCGACAGGCGGTTGAGCGACACCGACCACCAGCCGAGCGGGCGCCAGAAGATGGACTGCGACACCTCGACGGCGTGCACGCGGCCCGGCGGCACGATCTCGGTCACGGTGGTGAACAGCCCGAAGGTGATGCGCACGCCGCTGCGGGTGGGCGCGATCGAGTACCGCAGCGAACGGGTGATCCGCCGGAAGGCGTAGGTGCCGAACCCGAGCAGCACGGGGAGCATCGCGAACAGCACCCAGGGCGTTCCGTAGACACCGCCCAGCACGACCGCGACGATGCCGAGCAGCAGGGCGATCGTCGATCCGCTGAGCAGCTGCGAGAGGATCAGCCGGCCGGGCGGGATGCGCACGACCGACTCCGGTTCGTCGGCGGCGTCCTCCGCCCCGTGCACGAGCCCGTCGATGCCGGATGAGACCGTGGACGCCGCCGACGCGGCCAGATCACTCGCCGCGCGGCCGTGCACACGCTCAGCCCGCACGCTCGCCTCGGCGAGCTGCCGCCCGGACGCGAGGCGCAGGATGTCGGCGCGCACCTCCTCGGCGTTGGTCGTCGAGAGGTACTCGAGCTTGACGTTCGCGTCGAGACCGGCCCCGACCACCTCGAGCTTGGCCATGCCCGCCAGCCGCGCGATCATCGGCCGCGTGAGGTTGACCCCCTGCACGCGGTCCAGCGGTGCACGGCGGTGCGTGCGGAAGAGCACGCCCGAGCGCACCTCGACGTCGTCACCGGTGATGCGGAACGTGTGGAACCGCCACGTGACGTAGAAGATCCCGAGCACGACCAGGAGCACGCCGAGCACACCGAGCAGCACGACCAGCACCAGTCCATGGCCGAGCACGTAGTCCACCGGGTCCTGGCCGGCGTCATAGCCTCCCGGGATCACGCCGTCGAAGAAGAACGCGATCACCCGGTCGCGCAGGTTCGCGACGATGATGCCCACCACGACCACGAGCACGAGGCCACCCCGGAACACCGGGGTCAGCGGATGCATCCGGTGCCAGTCGCCGTCGCTCAGCGGCGATCGCGTGGCTCCGGTCGCCGGATGCGGTCCCCCGGGCACGGGGGAGGTGGGAGGGATCTCTGTCACAGTCCCGTCCGACGGGTCTCGGCGACGTCGATCAGGGTGTCGCGCAGCACCTCGGCGGCCGCCTGCGTGAGCCCGGGGATGACGACGCCCGTCGAAGCCGCGGCGGTGACGAGCTTCAGCTGGGCGATGCCGAAGCCCCGGTCGAGCGGACCGTGGGTGATGTCCACGAGCTGCATGCGCCCGTAGGGCACGGCCACCACGCGCTGCCACAGGATGCCCTTGCGGAAGACGAGGTCATCGCGTCGCAGCTGGTATCCGACCGCGCGCGCCTGGCGCGGCGTGATGATCAGGCCGATCCCCGTGATCACCAGGACCACGCCGGCCGGGATCCAGATCCACCACTGTCCGAGCACGACGGTCATCACGACGGCGACAGCGAGCACGAGGGCGAAGAAGAAGCCGCCGGAGATGAGCTGGACCCACACGTACGGCCGTGCGAGCTGGTGCCACGTGCCGTCGCCGAGAGGAAGGCGCGCCTCGCCCTTCGGCTCGCGGATGTGCGCGAACGTGCCGTCGTCGAGCGCGGCGTCGCGGTGCGGGCTCGCGGTGGCCGCGTGGTCGCCGGTCCCGGTCGTCGGGAGCGTCGCCTCAGACGCCGCCGGCTCCGATTCCGGTGTCGGGACCTCCGGGGTGTTCGTCATCGTCGTCCTTCCGGATCGTGCACAGGTGCTCGGCGACCAGGCCCGCGGCGACGAGCGCCGCCCCGCCGCCGACGGTCGCCAGCACGACCCCCAACGAGCCTACCGAGGGGAAGACCGGCCGGGTGAGGAGGAACAGTGCGAGTCCGACGGCGAACCCGGCGGTGAGGGCGCCCACGATCGAGGAGGCCTTGGCGAGCATCGCGATCCGCAG
>NZ_DEPK01000153.1:3388-5933 GCF_002358725.1 Microbacterium sp. UBA3394 | reverse complement strand
CTCGTCACCGGCGTGCTGCCGGGTCCGCTGCCGCGCGACGCCGAACTGGATGCCCTCGTGGAGCTGGTCGTGCAGGCGACGCGCGGCGCGTGAGGCCGATCAGGCCTCGGTGATCTCGATCTGACGGAACAGGTCGGCGTGGATGGCCGAACTGACCTCCTCGAGAAGTGCGTCGTCGACGGGCGAGTCGACCGTGAGAACGGACAGCGCCTGGCCGCCCGCAGCCTCGCGCGCGATCTGCATGCCCGCGATGTTGATGCCGGCCTCACCGAACTTCTGGCCGTACACGGCGACGATGCCGGGGCGGTCGGTGTAGAGCATGACGACGTGGTGCTTCTCGATCGGGAGCTCGATCGCGTGACCGTTGATGCCCACGAGCTTCTCGACCTGCTTGGTCCCGGTCAGGGTTCCGGACACCGACAGCTGCGAGCCGTCGCTGAGCGCACCGCGCAGCGTGATGACGTTGCGGTACTCGGGGCTGTCGTCGTCGACGAGCAGCCGCACCTCGACGCCGCGCTGCTCTGCCAGCAGCGGGGCGTTCACGTACGACACGGTCTCGCTGACGACGTTGGTGAACACGCCCTTGAGCGCGGCGAGCTTCAGCACGCCCACCTCGTAGTCCTTCAGCTCACCGTGCACCTCGACATCGAGGCTCGTCAGCGGCGAGTGAGAGAGTGCCGAGAAGATCTGACCGAGCTTCTCGACGAGGGGGATGCCGGGACGCACGTACGGGTCGATGACGCCGCCGGCGACGTTGACGGCGTCGGGCACCAGTTCGCCGCCGAGGGCGAGGCGCACCGAGCGGGCGACGGAGACACCGGCCTTCTCCTGCGCTTCCTCCGTCGATGCCCCCAGGTGCGGGGTGACGACGACGTTCGGCAGGTCGAGGAGCTTGTGCGCGGTGCCGCCCTCGGCCGGCGGCTCCGACGTGAAGACATCCAGGCCGGCGCCGGCGATCTCCCCCGTCGTGAGCGCGTGGAACAGCGCCTCCTCGTCGATCAGACCGCCGCGCGCGACGTTCACGACGTACGAGGACGGCTTCATGAGCTTCAGCTGCTCGGCACCGATCATTCCCGTGGTCTCGGGCGTCTTCGGCATGTGGATCGTCACGAAATCGCTGTGCTCGAGCAATTCGTCGAGGCCGACCAGCTGCACACCGAGCTGCTGGGCGCGGGCGCTCGTGACGTAGGGGTCGTACGCGACGATCTTCATGTCAAACCCCTGCAGGCGGGCCGCGATCAGCGCGCCGATGCGACCGAGGCCGATGATGCCGACGGTCTTCTCGAAGAGCTCTGTGCCGGTGTAGGAGCTGCGCTTCCACGCGCCACCCGACAGCGACGCGTGCGCGGCGGGAATGCGGCGGGCGAGGCTCAGGATGTGACCGACGGTCAGCTCCGCGGCGGAGATGATGTTCGAGGTGGGCGCGTTGACCACCATGACACCTGAGGTGGTCGCCTGCTTGATGTCGACGTTGTCGAGGCCGACGCCGGCGCGGGCGACGACCTTGAGGTTCGGCGCGGCCGAGAGCGCCTCGGCGTCGATCTTCGTCGCGGATCGCACAAGGACCGCGTGCGAGTCTGCGAGGGCCGCCAGCAGAGCGGGCCGATCGGTGCCGTCGACGTGGCGCACGTCGAAGTCGGGACCGAGGGCGTCGATCGTGGCGGGAGAGAGCTGTTCGGCGATGAGCACGACGGGCTTCGACACGTGGTGTTTCCTTCGGTGGCGGTGCGCGAGGGCGCGGTGCAGAGCGTGAATGCCGCGCCGGGCGGGGGCGAGGCGAGGCCGAACTCAGCCTAGCGCGCGGGTCGGAAGCCGACGAACCGTGTGACGGCGAGAGGTGAGCGACCGGCCATCACGTCTCGACCGGGTTCAGGAGGCTGTCGGTGATCGACGAGTAGGCGAGCACGTCGAGCCAGAACACCGCCACGAGCGCGAGACCCACCAGCAGGATCACCGCCAGGGCCGCCGCACCGCGTCGACGCCCGAGAGCGAAGGCGAAGGCGAAGACCACGACGGGGAAGACGACGGCGAACCCCAGGACCGCCCACCCCACGCCGTTCAACCCGCGCACTCCGCTGGCCTGCAGGATCAGGAAATCGAGCGCGTTCCACACCGCGTAGGCATAGAGCAGTCCGAAGGCGCCGGTGATCGTCGCCGTGAGCCAGGTCGGGATGCGTCGCGTGCTCGTCGTCGCGTTGTCGGCGGTCATTGTCCGATCGCTCCGATCATCGCGAAGGGCCAGGGAACGAGGAGCACCACGCCCCCGGCGAGCCAGACGAAGCGCACCCACGAACGCGATCGACGGGTCAGCAGCACGGTGGCTGAGAACCAGATCGCCGGTGCCGCGACGGCGATCCACAGGGCGAAGGCGTACGCGACGCGGGCTACGGCCGTCTCCGGCAGAAGGAACGGGATCACGTCCTGCAGTCGAAGGCCGCCGACGATCCATCCGATCGTGTAGAGCAGATAGACCCCGCCGAGCACGCCCAATGCGATGAGCGCGGCGTTGCCCATGGGCTGCGCCTGGTCAGCGTCGGCCGGAGCG
>NZ_DEPK01000153.1:0-3013 GCF_002358725.1 Microbacterium sp. UBA3394 | reverse complement strand
GCCCCGCGGCCGACCGCGGTATACCCCGCCGGAAGTCCGGTCGAGCTCTCTGCGCCGGCGGCGATGCGACCGTCGTCGTCAGCGGATGCATCCTCACCGACCGTGTCGTCGGCGGACGAACCCGTGTCGAGGGTCGGATCGTCATCGCCGTCCCAGCTCAGGGCGTCGCGCTCTCGAGGGGTCACTCCCCCAGCCTAACCGCGCCCGAGCCGACCGCGCCTTCAGAGCCGGTGTCCACCGTTCACCTGTCACCGGTGGTCGCCATGGCGATCCGAGGCGACATCGCGCGACAACCGAAGCGGCGAGTGCCGCGAACACGACGGAGGGTGGGCGCCGAAGCACCCACCCTCCGTGTGAGGTCAGCGCGCGGCGCTGCCCTGGTTTCGATACGCGGCTGAGCCGCTACTCAACCCAAGCTACCTCGGTCAGCGCGCGGCGCTGCCCTCGGTGTAGTCCTCATCCTGCTGCTTCCACGCGAAGAGCGAGCGCAGCTCCTTGCCAACAGCCTCGATCGGGTGCGACGCGGCCTTCTCGCGCATCTCCATGAACTCCGCAGCACCGTTGTCCTGGTCGTCGATGAAGCGCTTCGCGAACGCGCCGGACTGGATGTCGGCGAGGACGGCCTGCATGTTCTCCTTGACGCGCGGGTCGATGACGCGCGGGCCGGACACGTAGTCGCCGTACTCGGCGGTATCGGAGACCGACCAGCGCTGCTTGGCGATGCCGCCCTCCCACATCAGGTCGACGATGAGCTTCAGCTCGTGCAGCACCTCGAAGTAGGCGATCTGCGGCTGGTAGCCCGCCTCGGTGAGCGTCTCGAAGCCGTACTGCACGAGCTGCGAGACTCCGCCGCAGAGCACGGCCTGCTCGCCGAACAGGTCGCTCTCGGTCTCCTCGGTGAACGTCGTCTTGATCACGCCGGCGCGCGTGCCGCCGATCGCCTTCGCGTACGACAGCGCGGTTTCCCAGGCCGAGCCCGAGGCGTCGCTCTCGACGGCGATGATGTCGGGGATGCCGCGACCGGCGACGAACTCGCGACGCACGGTGTGACCCGGCGCCTTCGGCGCGACGAGGATCACATCCACGCCCTCCGGAGCGTCGATGTAGCCGAAGCGGATGTTGAATCCGTGCGCGAACGCGAGAGTCTTGCCCGCGGTCAGCTTGTCCTTGATGCTCTCGGTGAAGATCGAGCGCTGGTGCTGGTCGGGCGCAAGGATCATGATGAGGTCGGCCCACTCGGCCGCGTCGGCGACCGACTTGACCTGGAAGCCCTCATCCTGCGCCTTCTGGGTCGACTTCGACCCCTCCTTCAGGGCGATGACGACCTCGACCCCGGAGTCCCGCAGGTTCTGCGCGTGTGCGTGGCCCTGCGAGCCGTAGCCCACGATCGCCACCTTCTTGCCCTGGACGATGCTCAGGTCGGCGTCGTCGTCGTAGAAGATCTCAGCCATTCTTCGTGTCTCTCCTTGTTCGTGTCGTTTCGTCTCGCTCCGCTCGCTCAACGACCGGAAGCGAGCGGATCTGTCTCTCGGGTCAGCCGCGCAGCACGCGCTCGGTGATGCTCTTGGGCCCTCGGCCGATGGCGAGCAGGCCCGACTGAGCGAGCTCCTTGATGCCGAACGGCTCGATGGCGCGCAGGAAGGCCTCGACCTTGCCCTGATCGCCGGTGATCTCGATCACGACCGCGTCGGGGGCGTAGTCGACCACCGAGGCGCGGAACAGGTTCACCACCTCGAGCACGTTCGAGCGTGTGGCGTTGTCGGCGCGCACCTTGACGAGCATGTGCTCGCGCTGCACCGACGCGACCGGCTCCAGCTCCACGATCTTGATGACGTTGACGAGCTTGTTCAGCTGCTTCGTCACCTGCTCCAGCGGCAGGCCCTCGACGTCGACGACCACCGTGATGCGCGACAGCCCGGGCACCTCGGTGACCCCGACCGCGAGGGACTCGATGTTGAAGCCGCGACGGGCGAAGAGGCCGGCGACACGCGTGAGGAGGCCGGGCTTGTCTTCGACGAGCAGGCTCAGGACGTGCTTCGACATCTCACTCGTCCCCTTCGAACGACGGCGCGTGCTCGCGCGCGTACTGGATGTAGCTGTTGCTGACGCCCTGCGGCACCATCGGCCACACCATCGCATCGGCGCTGACGACGAAGTCGATCACGACGGGTCGGTCGTTCGTCTCCAGCGCGAGGGCGATCGCGTCGTCGACCTGATCTTCGCGTTCGACGCGGATGGCGAGACACCCGTAGGCCTCGGCCAGCTTCACGAAGTCCGGGATGCGCGCCGTGCCGTGCCCGGTGTTCAGGTCGGTGTTGGAGTGTCGCCCGTCGTAGAACAGCGTCTGCCACTGGCGCACCATGCCCAGCGAGGAGTTGTTGATGACGGCGACCTTGATCGGGATGTTGTTGATCGCGCAGGTGGCGAGCTCCTGATTGGTCATCTGGAAGCATCCGTCGCCGTCGATCGCCCACACCTGACGGTGCGGCTCCGCGACCTTCGCACCCATCGCCGCGGGCACCGCGTATCCCATGGTGCCGGCGCCGCCGGAGTTGAGCCACGCGTTGGGCCGCTCGTACCGGATGAACTGCGCCGCCCACATCTGGTGCTGTCCGACGCCGGCCGCGTAGATGCCCTCCGGACCCGTCAATTCGCCGATGCGCTGGATGACGTGCTGGGGAGAGAGGAGTCCGTCGGAGGTGGGAGCGAAACCGAGCGGGAACTCGTCGCGGAGGCCGTCGAGGAACGACCACCACTGATCGATGTCGGGCTTCTGCCCGTCGGCCACGCCGCGGAATGCCGAATCGAGGTCGAGCAGCACATCCTTCAGGTCCCCCACGATGGGCACGTCGGCGGTGCGGATCTTGGAGATCTCCGCCGGGTCGATGTCGACGTGGATCACCTTGGCGTGCGGGGCGAACAGAGCCGCCTTGCCGGTGACGCGGTCATCGAACCGGGCGCCGAGGGTGATGAGGAGGTCGGCCTCCTGCAGCGCCAGCACCGCCGGGACGGT
>NZ_DEPK01000191.1:0-6928 GCF_002358725.1 Microbacterium sp. UBA3394 | reverse complement strand
GGGCGAACGTCTTGCA
Organism: Microbacterium sp. UBA3394; assembly: GCF_002358725.1. NCBI lineage: Bacteria > Bacillati > Actinomycetota > Actinomycetes > Micrococcales > Microbacteriaceae > Microbacterium > Microbacterium sp. UBA3394. Next base: position 6,912 of record NZ_DEPK01000191.1, on the reverse strand, counting down.
CCGCCGACGGGGTTCGGCAGCATCCCCCTCGATCACGCCGCGCGCTTCTATCGACGGCACGGCTACACCCTCGAGCAGATCGAGCGATGCAGCGCCTTCGACCTCACCGCCGCACCGGATCGGGTGCAGAGCCTGCTCACCGCTGCCCGGGCGGCGGCCTCCGGCTACCGGGTCGTGCCGTGGATGCTGCCCACTCCCGCGGAACGCGTCGCCGGGTACGCCTGGATGAAGTCGCGGATGTCGACGGATGTTCCCGCCGCCGCGCTGACCTTCGACGAAGAGGCCTGGGATGCCGCCCGCGTGGAACGGCACGACGCCCTGTGGCTCGACGGCGGCCACCGCGTGCTGGTGACCGCCGCAGAGCACATCGCCACCGGTGAGCTGTGCGCGTTCAACGAGCTCGTGCGCGGCTCCGCTCCCGGTTCGGTCACGTTCCAGGAGGACACGCTCGTGCTCGCGGCGCATCGCGGGCACCGCCTGGGCATGCTGGTCAAGTGCGCCGGACTGCTGCGGTGGCGCGAGATCGCGCCGGACTCCCCGCGCGTGCTCACCTACAACGCCGAGGAGAACCGGCCGATGCTCGACATCAACGAGGCACTCGGATTCGTCCCCGTCCTGTACGACGGCGCCTGGAAGAAGACGCTGACGTGAACCTCAAGATGCGCGCTTCTGGCACCGGGCGCAGAAGTGGCTGCTGCGGTTGGTGAACGACACCCGCACGACCGGATGCCCGCAGCGCGGACAGGCCTGCCCGGTGCGCCCGTAGACGTTCAGCGAATGGGCGAAGTAGCCCGCCTGCCCGTTGACGTTGACGTACTGCGCGTCGAAACTCGTCCCACCCTCGGCGAGGGCCTTGTGCAGCACCGCGCGAACCTCGGAGAGCAGGCGCCGCACGGCTCGAGTGGCCAACGCGGACGCCGGCGTCTCGGGATGGATGCGAGCAGCCCACAGGGACTCGTCGGCATAGATGTTCCCGATGCCGCTCACGACGGTCTGATCCAGCAGCACGCGCTTGATCGCGGAGCCCTTGCGACCCAGCGCCTTCCGGAAGTCCGCCTCGGCGAACGCGGGGTCGAGGGGGTCGCGGGCGATGTGAACGACCTGCGTCGGAACGGTCGCGGCCGGCCAGCCGGCGCCCCCGGCCGCGGCGTCCGGTGTCGGCACGAGGGCGTCCCAGGCGAGCGAGCCGAAGGTGCGCTGATCGGCGAACACGACGGCGAGCTCGCCGTGCTCGGGGTGCTGCACGTCGAGGCGAATGCGTTCGTGACGCTCGGGGGGCGAACCGGCGGGACGAAGGAGCAGCTGACCGCTCATGCCGAGGTGCGCCACGACGCCGACCGATTCCTCCGGCGCTTCCGGCAGGAGCGGGAGCCACAGGAACTTGCCGCGGCGCGCGGCCGCCTGCATCGTCCGCCCCGTCAGTCGCGCCTCGAAGTCGGCCGCGGTGCCGGGGTGCCGTGTGAGTGCCCGGTCATCGAGCACCGTCACGGCGGTCACCCGGGCGCCGCTGACGGCGGGGGCGAGGCCCGCACGGACGACCTCGACCTCGGGCAGCTCAGGCACGCGCGCTGAGTTCGTGCCACGCGGTGAGCGCCGCGGCCATCTCGGCCTGCTTCTTGCTGGTCCCGACGCCGACCGAGGAGTGATCGCCGACGGCGACCGTGGCGGTGAACACCCGGTCGTGGTCGGGACCGGTGGAATCGACCTCGTAGACCGGCGCCGGACGCTCGAGCCTCGCGGCGAGCTCCTGGAGTCCCGTCTTGGGATCCATCGCGACGCCGTAGCGCTCGGGATCCGCGAGCAGCGGCTCGACAAGCCGCAGGACGAGGGAGGTCGCCGCGTCCGGACCCGTCGACAGATAGGTCGCGCCGATCACGGCCTCCATGGTGTCGGCGAGGATCGAGTCCTTGTCCCGCCCGCCCGTGCGGTCTTCGCCGACCCCAAGACGCAAATGCTCTCCGAGCCGGATGCCGCGCGCGACCTCGGCCAGCGCGACGGTGGACACCACGCTCGCACGACGCTTGGCCAGCGAGCCCTCGTCGAGCTCAGGATGCCGGGTGTACAGCCGCACGGTGACGGCTTGGCCGAGCACACTGTCGCCGAGGAACTCGAGACGTTCGTTGTGCGGTCCTTGGCCGTTCTCATACGCCCACGAACGGTGCGTGAGCGCAAGCGACAGAAGCTCGGGGTCGATATCGACCCCGAGCTTGTCGAGAAGGGACGCGTCGGACGCCGTCGCCCGCGTGCCACGCTGCGCCATGATCAGCCGCGACGGCCGATCAGACGTCGGCGACCTTGCGGCCCTTGTACTCCAGGAACAGCTCCGTGCCCTGCGAGTCGGTGACGACCTTCGCCTGGTGCGGACGGCTGTAGACGGTCTTGCCGTTCTCGACGGTCTTGACGAGCGTGGGGGCCTCGGCCTTCCACTGCGCGCGGCGTGAGCGCGTGTTGGAACGGGAGACCTTCCGCTTCGGGGGGTTACCTGCCATGGCTGACTCTCTTCTGTGTTCTCGGCGACCTGCCCGCCCTCACGGGCGCGAGGTGTCGTCGTGGTCTGTGGTGTAGTCCTGCAGCGCGGCCCAGCGCGGATCGATCGGAGCGGGCTGCTCCTGAACCGTGCGCCCCGTCAGCCTCTCGCCCGTCACGGGGTCGAGCCCGGGACAGTCCGGCTGACACACCGGCTGGAACGGAAGCGACAAGACGATCGCTTCCCTGACCGGAGGTTCAAGATCCACGTGGTCGTCGTGAACCTCGAAGTCAGTTTGTTCCGATCCAGGATACGCGAAAAGCTCCTGAAACTCGACTTCGACCGGTTCCGACACATCGGTGAGGCACCGACCGCAGACGCCTCGGTAGTCGGTGTCGATGTCCGCGGAGACGAGAATGCCCTCGTGAACCGACTCCAGACGCACGTCGACGGTGATCGGCTCACCCTGCGGAACCGAGACGAGGCCCTCGCCCCACTTCTCGGGAGCAGTCACCTCGATCTCGAACTCGCGCATCTCACCCGGGCGGTGGGTGATGTCGCGGACGGGGAGGACGAACGGTCCCTGACTGTGCTTGACCACGGTCGACAATGCTACCCGTGCGAAGCGGGAGGCGGGCCGGTCGGAGCATCCCGTCAGATCCCGCGGGCCCCCGTGTCGAGGAAGCGCGCAACCGGCGCAGGCACGAACGGCGACACGTCGCCGCCGAGAGCCGACACCTGCCGGACCAGGGAGCTCGACACCATGGCGTGGGCGGGGTCGGGCAGCAGGAACACCGTCTCGATCTCGGCGAGGTGCCGGTTCACGATGGCCATGGGGGTCTCGTATGCGACGTCCACCTGTGAGCGGATGCCCTTCACGAGCACGCCCGCTCCGACCTCCACCGCGTAGTCGACGAGCAGACCGACGCTCCAGGCCGCAACGACGACGTCGCCGTCGACGTCGCCCTCGGCGATGGATTCCTCCAGCAGCGACAGGCGCTGCGCGATCGGAAGCATCGCCTCCTTGTCCGGATTGTGCACGACCAGTACGTGCAGCCGGTCGTACAGACCCGCGGCGCGACGGATGACGTCGAGGTGGCCCAGGGTCGGCGGGTCGAAGGATCCCGGGACCACGGCGACACGGCTGCTCATGCAGCCAGCCTAGCGGCGCGGCCGTGCTCAGTTCTTGGCGAGGGCTGCTCGTTCCGCCATCCCCACCCTCCGCGCGAGGGCCGCCTCCAGCGCGGGGTGACTTTCCAGGGCCGGATCGGCGGCGAGCACCTCCTCGGCCGCGGCGCGCGCGTGGGCGATCATGTCGGCGTCGGTGACGACCCGGAGCAGTCGCAGCGATGTGCGCGCCCCCGACTGCGCGTCACCGAGCACATCTCCCTCGCCCCGCAGCTCGAGGTCCACCTCGGCGAGGGCGAATCCGTCGAGGGTGCGCGCCACCGCATCGACCCGGTCGCGCGCGGGACTGCCTCGCTCGGCCTCCGTCACGAGCAGGCACAGGCCCGGCACGCCGCCGCGGCCGACACGCCCCCGCAGCTGGTGGAGCTGCGACACACCGAATCGATCGGCCTCGAGGATGACCATCGTCGAGGCGTTGGGCACATCGACGCCGACCTCGACGACGGTCGTGGCCACGAGCACGTCGACCTCGCCGCGGGCGAAGGCCTGCATCACGGCGTCCTTGTGCTCGGCGGGCATCTTGCCGTGCAGCGTCTCGACGCGCAGCGCCGCGAAGGCCGGGTGCCCCGCCAGCAGCTCGGCGACCTGCACGACGCCCCACCGCGTGCGCGCCGGGCCCGTGCCCGCCGCAACGGCGTCAGCGACGGGGTCGTCGGCGCCGTCGCGCACGGCTCCTCCGCGGCCGTCGGCGTCGATCGCCGGGCACACGACGAACGCCTGGCGTCCCTGCGACACCTCTTCGGCGATGCGGTCCCACACGCGAGCGAACCAGGCCGGTCGCTCGGCGACCGGGGCCACGTGCGTCTCGATGCCTGCTCGACCGGCCGGCATCGAGCGGATCGTGGAGACGTCGAGGTCGCCGAACACCGTCATCGCGACGGTGCGGGGGATGGGTGTGGCCGTGAGGACCAGCGCGTGCGGAGAGGTTCCCTTCGCCCGCAACGATTCGCGCTGGTCGACTCCGAACCGGTGCTGCTCGTCGACGACGACGAGCCCGAGGTCGGCGAAGGTCGTGCTCTCGCTCAGGAGGGCGTGCGTGCCGACGACGACGAGCGACTGACCCGACGCGACGCGCAGGGCTGCGCGGCGTCGTTCCGCTGCCGAGAGCTGCCCGGTGAGCAGCGTCGGCATGATCCGCGGAGCGAGTTCGGGGCCGAGCATCCTGGTGATCGAGCGAAGATGCTGAGCGGCGAGGACCTCGGTCGGCGCGATGAGGGCGGACTGCCCCCCGCTCTCGGCGACCTGGAGCATCGCTCGGAGCGCCACCAGCGTCTTCCCCGAGCCGACCTCGCCCTGCACGAGACGGTTCATCGGCCAGGCCCCGGCGAGGTCCGCGCCGATGCGCGCACCGACCTCGACCTGATCCTCGGTGAGCTCGAACGGCAGTCGCGCATCGAAGTCGGCCAGCAGCGCGCCCGGTGTCCGGGCGGTCGCCGACATCGCCCGCACGAAGTGACGCTGCTGCAGCAGCGCCGCCTGCAGCACGAAGGCCTCGTGCATGCGGAGCGTCTGTCGGGCTGGTTCGATCTGCTCGTCGAAGTCCGGACGGTGGATGCGTTCGATGGCGGTGCCCAGCGGAAGCAGACGCGCAGCCTCGCGAAGCCTGTCGGGCAGCGGGTCGGGCACGGGGTCGAGCACGTCGAGCGCGTGGTGGACGAGCTTGGTGATCTGCCAGCTCGTCAGCGTGCTCGTCGCCGGATAGATCGGGATCGGAAGCTTCGCCCACGCTTCGGCCGACATGAGAGCGGTGTCGATGTCATCGAAGAGTTCGTAGGCGGGATGCGTCAACTGCACCGACCCGCGGTACTCCCCCACCTTTCCCGAGAAGGTGCCGCGACGCCCCGGCCGGAGGTCCTTCATGCGCCAGGACTGATTGAAGAACGTCAGCGACATCTCGCCGGTGCCGTCGCCGATCACGACCTCGAGGATGCTCCCGCTGCGGTTGCGCATGCGCCGTTCGCCGACGCGGCGCACCTCGGCCACGATGGTGACCGTCTCTCCAACGGGCAGTGTGAGGATGGGCGTCAGCTCGCCCCGACGGGCGTAGCGACGAGGATAGTGGCCGAGCAGATCGCCCACGGTCCTCATCCCGAACGCGCGCTCCAGCGTCTTGGCCGCCGTGCCGACGACACCGTCGAGGCGGGAGTCGAGGGTGGGCATGGCAGAAAGTCTAGGCACCGCCACCGACGCCCCCGGCTTTGTAGGGTGGAGCGGTGACCCGCATCATCGCCGGAGGCGCCGGCTCGATCCCCCTCGAGGTCCCCGACGCCGGCACGCGACCGACTTCGGAGCGCGTGCGCGAATCCGTGATCGGGGCGCTCGAGTCCGCCGGGGCGATCGCCGGATCCGCTGTCCTGGACCTGTACGCCGGCTCCGGGGCGCTCGGCCTGGAATGCCTCTCCCGCGGCGCCACGTCGGCAGACCTCGTCGAGAAGGCACCGAAGGCGGCCGCCGTCGCCACGCGGAACGCCCGACGAGTGGCCAAGGCCATGGACGGCGTGACGGCGCTGGTGCACCGGTCCAGCAGCGACGCGTTCCTCCGCGGCACGTCTCATCGGTTCGACCTCGTGTTCCTCGATCCGCCGTACGACCTCGCCGACGCGGAGCTGACCGAGACCCTCGCGCTCGTGGCCGGAGTGCTCTCCGCCGACGCGGACGTCGTGATAGAGCGCGCCACACGCTCGGGCGAGCCGACCCTTCCGCCGGGACTCCGCTGGCAGCGATCCCGACGCCACGGCGACACGACGATCTGGTGGGCGCGGCCGGAGCCCGCTGGGGAATCGGATCAGCCCCGGCCTGCGTCCCAGTCGGCGTAGGGGTCCCAGCCGCCACGACCTCGCGGAGCCTGCCCGTCAATGAGCACGGCGTCGCCTCCCGCGGGGACCACCCTCCCGACGACGCGGAAGCCCTCCGGACGTGAGGCCTGCGGCGGGAAGGTGGCCAGCAGCGCGTGGTCCTCGCCGCCGGACAGCGCCGATTCCCCGCCGATCGCCGACGAGCGCAGATCGATCGTCACCCCCGAGGCGGACGCGAGGCGTGTCGCGTCCAGCACGAGCCCGTCCGACACGTCCATCATGGCCGTCGCCCCCGCGCGGGCGGCTGCGGGACCGGCCGCGATGGGCGGCACCGGACGGAGCTGACGGGACAGATCGAAACGCTCCGCCGCGTCGAGCACGCTCTCGTCGACAGCGACCGGCGTGCCGTCTCGGTCGCGGAATCGCTGGAACAGCAGCCCGAGGCCGCGCGCAGCAGGGCCG
>NZ_DEPK01000232.1:0-12769 GCF_002358725.1 Microbacterium sp. UBA3394 | reverse complement strand
GCGGTCAGCGTCACGGTCGCGTGACCGTCGCCGTCGCGCACGAGGTCCGTGTAGGCGTGATCGATCTCGACGGCGCCGATGCGCCGTGCCGCGCGGAAGTCGAACCGCGCCGGATCGTCGGCGTCGACGGGGCGGAGGGTCGTGGGGATGAGCCGCTCCGGCGTGACGGCCAGCACCTGATCGGCGGGCAGCGTCAGAGTCCACTGATCGACCCGGCCCTCACCCGCCACGAGATAGGGGTGCGGGCCCGTTCCCCACGGCGCGGGCGCATCCGATTCGTTGTGCACCGTGACCGACTGGGTGAGCCCATCCGCACCGAGGGCGAACGACGCGCGCACGAGCAGACGCCACGGATAGGCCGTCTGCGGCGGGATGACCGCCTCGAGCACGACGTGATCGGCGCCCGCGTCGACGGCGGCGAAGTCGAGCCAGGTGGCCAGCCCGTGCAACGCGTGTGCGCGTGCCGGCTCGGTCAGGGCGAGCTGGAAGTCGCGCCCGCCGAACGTGTACGCACCGTCGACGACGCGGTTCGGCCACGGCGCCAACGTCGCGCCGCGATGCGCCGGGCGCACCTCGTCGGCACCGAAGGGCACGACCAGGTCTCGGCCCGCGAAGGTCAGCGAGCGCAGGGTCGCGCCGACGCTCGCGATGACGGCCTCGTACTCACCCGCCCGGATGGTGTGCTGGATGCCGGACGCGGGGGTTCGTGCCATGGTTCTAGAGTCCTTGTGCGAGTCGGTAGTACGCCTGGTTCCACCGCAGCTCCTGCTGGAATCCGCGCACCGTGGTCTGCTCGTCGATGACGGCGAGCTCGGTGCGCGCGATCTCCGCGAAGTCGCGGAACACATCGAGGCTGACGGCGGTCGTCATCACAGTATGGTGCGCCGCGCCGGCCGCGAGCCAGCAGGCCGCCGACGTCGCGAAGTCCGGCGCCGGCTTCCACACCGCGCGTCCGACCGGGAGCTTCGGCAGATCGGGCGCCTCGACGTTCTCGACCACGTTCGCCACGAGGCGGAACCGGTCGCGCATGTCGCTCATCGCCACCACCAGGGCGGGCCCGGGGTCCGCGGTGAAGACGAGCCGCACCGGGTCGTCCTTGCCGCCGATCCCGAGCGGATGCACCTCGAGGCGCGGACGCTGCGTCGACAGCGACGGCGACACCTCGAGCATGTGGGCGCCGAGGATCTTCTCGTCACCCGGCACGAGGTCGTACGTGTAGTCCTCCATCAGGGAGGCCCCGCCGGGAAGTCCCGCCCCCATGACGTTCGCGATGCGCACGAGCACGGCGGTCTTCCAATCGCCCTCTGCGCCGAACCCGTAGCCGTCGGCCATGAGGCGCTGCACGGCGAGGCCCGGCAGCTGGGTGAGGGCCCCGAGGTCTTCGAAGCTCGTCGTGAACGCGCCGAACCCGCCCTCTTCGAGGAACGAGCGCAGGCCGACCTCGATGGCGGCGCCGTCTCGCAGCGCCGCGTGGCGCGCGCCCCCCGGCAGCAACTCAGGCTGCACGTCGTAGAGGTCGGCGTATTCCTGCACCAGGGCGTCGATGGCGGGCGGCTCAGCCTGCGTTACGGCACGGGCGAGGTCGTTCACGCCCCACGTGTTGACCTGCACGCCGAACCGCAGCTCGGCTTCGGTCTTGTCGCCTTCGGTCACCGCGACGTAGCGCATGTTGTCGCCGAAGCGGGCGAGCTTGAGGGTGCGGGATGCCGCCCACCCGGCGCACGCGCGCTGCCAGTCCTCGACCTGCTGCAGCACGTCGGGATTCGACACGTGACCGACGACGGTCTTGCGCGCGACGCCCAGGCGGGTCTGGATGTAGCCGAACTCGCGGTCGCCGTGCGCGGCCTGGTTGAGGTTCATGAAGTCGAAGTCGATGTCCGCCCACGGCAGCTCGACGTTCGCCTGCGTGTGCAGGTGCAGCAGCGGCTTCTGGAGGGCGTCGAGGCCGGCGATCCACATCTTCGCCGGGCTGAACGTGTGCATCCACGCCATCACGCCGATCACGTCGTCGCGGGCGTTGACCTCGAGGGCGAGGCGGCGGATGCTGTCGGCGTCTTTCAGCACCGGCTTCCACACGACGGTCACGGGCAGGCCGGACAGGCCCGCGACGACCGCCTGCGACTGCTCGGCGACCTGGCGCAGGGTCTCGTCGCCGTAGAGGTTCTGGCTGCCGGTGACGAACCAGACCTCGTATCCGTCGAGGGTGGTCGCGAGTGCGGTGCGGGTCATGGGTGTCCTTCTGTCACAGGGCGGAGACGGCGGCGGCTTCGACGGCCAGGCCGGCGGCGTAGCGGTCGAGGTAGGCGGCGAAGCCGGCGACGTCTTCGGGGTCCGGATGCGCCGTGTCGGCCTCGACGCCGGCGAAGACCTCGTCGTCGAGATACGTCGACAGATCACGATCGCCGCCGTGCACGCGGTAGGCGGCGAGCACGGCCATGCCCCACGCGCCGCCCTCGGCCGCCGTCTCGCCGACGGCGACGGGCGCGTCGAGGGCCGCCGCGAGGAAGCGCTGAGCGACTCCGGCGGTGCGGAACATGCCGCCGTGCGCGAGCATCCGGTCGATCGCGACGCCCTCGCCGGCGAGCACGCGCATGCCGAGCGCGAGGGTGCCGAAGACGCCGTAGAGCTGGGCGCGCATGACGTTCGCGAGGCTGAAGGAGCTGTCGGGGGTTCGCACGAACAGCGGGCGTCCCGCGTCGAGTCCGGCGATGGGCTCCCCCGCGAGGTGGTTGTAGGCGAGCAGGCCGCCGGCATCCGGGGCGCCGGACAGCGCTTCGCGGAACAGCACGTCGAACACCGCGTCGGAGGCGAGCGGCGATCCCGCCGCGGCGGCGAAGCGCTCGAACATGCCGGCCCACGCCGCGAGCTCGCTCGCCCCGTTGTTGCAGTGGACCATCGCGACCGGGTCGCCGGCGGGCGTGGTCACGAGGTCGAGTTCGTGATGCGCCTCGGCGAGCGGATGCTCCAGCACGACCATCGCGAAGATGCTCGTGCCCGCACTGACGTTGCCGGTGCGCGGCGCGACCGCGCCGGTGGCGACCATGCCGGTTCCGGCATCTCCCTCGGGCGGGCACATCGGAAGGCCGGCGGGGATGGCGCCGTCGGGGTCGAGGAGCGACGCGCCTTCGGCGGTGAGTCGGCCGGCCTCGGCGCCGGCGGCGAGGGGCTCGGGCAGCAGCGCGAGCAGATCCACCTCGGGCGCGAGCTCTGCGTACCTCGCGACGAGATCGGCGTCGTACGCGACACCGCCCGCGCCGATCGGGAACATCCCCGACGCGTCGCCGACGCCGAGCACGTGCCGGCCTGTGAGCCGGCGGTGCACGTATCCAGCGAGGGTCGTGACGGAGGCGATGTGCGGAACGTGCGCCTCACCATCACGCAGAGCCTGGTGGAGGTGGGCGATCGACCAGCGCAGCGGGATGTTCACCCCGAACGCCTCGGAGAGCTCGGCCGCCGCCGCTCCCGTGTTGGTGTTGCGCCACGTGCGGAACGGCACGAGCAGCCGGTCGTCCGCGTCGAAGGCGAGGTATCCGTGCATCATGCCCGAGATCCCGAGCCCGACGATCTCGGGTGCCTCACCGGTGCCGGAGCGCGCTTCCCCCAGGAGGTCCGCGACCGCCGCGCGCACCCCGTGCCACACATCGTCGAGATCGTAGGTCCACAGGTCGTTTTCGAGGCGGTTCTCCCACGCGAACGACCCGGTCGCGATCACCGCGGTCGGATCCGTCGCCTCGACCAGACACGCCTTGATGCGCGTCGATCCGAGTTCGATGCCCAGTACACCCTTCATCGCGCGTCCTCTCGCCGGTCGTGAGCGTCGGCGGAGTCCCGCCGTTCGTCTGAGGTCTGCCCGTACACGTTCTGGTAGCGGGAGTAGAGCGCGTCGATCTTCTCCGGCGGGATCGGGATGAGCGGCCCCGCCTGCCGGGCCAGGTGCACGGTGCGTGCGGCGTCTTCGCACATCACCGCGGCCTTGACCGCATCCTTCGCGCTGACCCCGATCGTGAAGGGCCCGTGGTTCTGCATGAGCACGGCGCGGGATCGGTGACCGCGCAGGGTCTCGACGATGCCGCGGCCGATCGAGTCGTCGCCGATGACCGCGAACGGGCCGATCGGGATGGGGCCGCCGAACTCGTCGGCCATTCCCGTGATGACGCACGGGATCTCCTCGCCGCGCGCGGCCCACGCGACCGCGTAGGTGGAGTGGGTGTGCACGACGCCGCCGACCTCGGGCATGTTCCGGTAGACGTAGGCATGCGCCGCGGTGTCGCTCGACGGACTGCGCTCGCTCCCGGGAGTGCCCGGAACGACGGCACCGTCGAGGTCGCACAGGATCATGTTCTCCGGCGCGAGATCGTCGTACGAGACCCCCGAGGGCTTGATGACGAACAGGTCGGCTCCGGGCACGCGTCCGGACACGTTCCCGCCGGTCCAGACGACGAGGCCGTAGCGCACGAGTTCGCCGTGGAGGCGGGCGATGTCCGCGCGCACGGCGTCGATGGACGCGCTGATCTCGGCGCTGAAATCGGTCACGGGTCCTCCGTCGGGTCTCGTGCGGTTGGTCGGCATGCCCCGCCCCGCGCAATGTTACCGGTAACAATTCGCCGGCGCCAGTCGCATCGTCAAGGATGCTGCATCCCGCGCGGCGCAGCCGCGGACGCCCGCGGCACGACGACGGGTGGTGCCGACGGCACGACGGGCGCACCCAGCACCGCCGCCACGACACGTCGGGCCTCGCCCGCGAGGTCGATGCGCACGGTGGTGAGCGACGGTCGGTAGAAAGCGGCGTCGGGATTGTCGTCGAAGCCGATCACGCTCACATCGCCCGGAACGTCGAGTCCCGCTTCTCGGAGACCGGCGATCAGACCCAGCGCCATCTGGTCGTTGGCGGCGACGACCGCCGATGGGCCGTCGGCACGGGTGATCGCCGCGGCGATATCGGGGGCGAGCGCCGCCGCCGTGACCGCGGTCCAGTCTCCCGCCCACATCGGACCCGTCGTCCCGCGTGCGGCGAGCGCTTCGCGGACACCGTCGATGCGGGCGCGCGCTTCGAGCCAGTCGGCGGGGCCGGCGAGGTGGGCGATGCGACGATGCCCGAGCTCCCACAGGTGCGCGACGGCGAGCGCCGCTCCCTCGCGCTGCCGCTGGTATCCCTCGCCGGCGTGCAGCGCCGCGACGGGCACGTCGGCATGAGCGGCGACCACCGCGTCGAACGAGCGCTCGTGCGGGGCGAGCACGATGATCCCGTCCACCCCCTGCGCGCGCAGCCGGCCGGCGGCCTCGACGACCGACGCGGTGTCCTCGGCGTCGGCGTAGGCCGTCGCGATCCACCGGTCGGCGGCTCGGGCGGCCGTCTCCAGCGCCGCGATCCCCACCGCGGGACCGTACAGGGTCGCGTCGGAGGCGATCACACCGAGGGTGCGGGTCGTTCGCGTGCCGAGCGTGCGCGCGGCGTTGTTCACCCGATAGTCGAGCTCGGCCATGGCGGCGAGCACGCGCTCCCGCGTCTCGGGGCGGATGTGCGGATGGTCGTTGATCACGCGCGAGACGGTCTGCGTCGACACACCCGCCCGCTCGGCGACCTGCCGCACGCCCGCACGCGCGGTATCGGTGCGTCCGGAGCGGGACGAGTCGGTCATGACCCCTCACAATAGTGGGGGCTCGGCGCGCGCGCCGGAGCGTCGCTCACGTGAAGGCGAGCACCTCGTCGCCCCAGCCGGCGCGAAGGGTGGCGTCGAGGTCGTCGACCACCCGGTCGACCCCGTCGATCACGAGCGTCGCGCGACGCTGCTCGTCGAAGGCCGGCCACGCGATCGCGTCGGCGGCATCGGGGGCGCCCCCGTGCGCGAACGCCGCCCAGCGACGCATCACCCGGTGCGAGATGCGCTGCGCCGCGTGCCGGCCGCCGAGGCGGAAGACCGGTCCCTTCGTCGGTCCGTCGACAGCACCCCACACATAGGGCAGCTCGCTGCCGTGGGTGGCACCGAGGCCGATGAGCCGCAGGAACGGCGTGGCGTGGTCGAAGCGGTACAGGTAGGTCGGGGCGATCCGGGAATGGCCCTCCACCGCCCACAGCGTGGGCATGCGGAAGCCGACGTCCCGCGCGATCCCGAGGCCCATCGCCCGATGCCGCGTGTCTTCGTAGGCGGTGCGCACCTGTTCCATCTCGGGGAGGGTGAGAAGGGGATCCTCGACCTTGAGGTCGGCGAACATCCGAGCGATCTGATCATCGGTGATCGGCAGGAGCGGCGACTTCATGAAGCGGAAGAACGACGCCTCGTCCTTGTTCGTGCCGATCAGGAGCGGGATCGGAAGGGCCCGCCCCTCCGAGAGCACGGTGATCGGCGACTCCGGCACCAGATCGCCGTCGATGATCGGCGAGAACGCGATGGTGCCCGGGTCGGCGGCGGGGATCTCCGCGAACACGCGCGTGGCGGCATCCACGATGCGCTCGGCCGGCACCCGTCGCAGCTTCGCGGGGTCGCGCTCGCCGAGGATCGTGAGGAAGCGGTCGGCGACGCGCTCGGAGCGCTCGCGCCCGTACACGCTGGAGACCGGCGACGACTCCGCGATAACACGGTGCACCAGCCCTTCGGCGCGAGGCACGGCGAGCAGCGTCGTGACCAGGCCCCCGCCGGCGGATTCGCCGAACACCGTCACGCGAGACGGGTCGCCCCCGAACGCCGCGATGTTCGCCTGCACCCATGTGAGGGCGGCCAGCACGTCCTTGAGGGCGAGATTGCCGTCGAAGACGTGCTCGCCGTCGCTGAATCCGGAAAGGTCGAGGAAGCCGAGTCCGCCGATGCGGTAGTTGATGGTGACGACGACGACATCGCCGGTGCGAGCCAGGCGGGCAGCGTCGTAGAGGGGCTGACTGCCCGCGCCGAACGTGTAGGCGCCGCCGTGCACCCACACCATCACCGGCCGCGTCCGGACGCCGCCCTCGGGCACCCACACGTTCAGGAACAGGCAGTCCTCGTCCATCACCGGATCGGGGCCGAGATCCATCGCCTTGTTCACCTGCTGCGGCGCGACGGCCCCGAACGCCGAGGCTGCGGTCACGCCTTCCGGCACCGCGGCCGGCCGCGGGTCGCGCCACCGGGCTTCGCCCGTCGGCGGCGCGGCGTAGCGGATGCCGGCGAACAGGCGCACGCCGTCACGCTCGACGCCCGCGAAGGCCCCAGCGGCGCACGACACGATCGGCGCGTCCGACATCGGCTCTCCCGCGTCGTCCATGCTTCCTCCGTCCCCGGCGCGCCCGGGCGCGCGAGCCTCCATTGTGGCGGCTGGGGCACCGCTCCCGCCATCCGGGCAACCGACTGTTCACCCCCGCGCTCTCCCCAGAGCGCGCCCAGGCGTTCCGGCTACAGTGTCGTGGTCATCCCGTTGTGTAACTACCTGGCGGCCCGCGGTCGGCCAAGGCGGCACGAGTCGTCGCAGACCGCGGCGCACATCCACGGCATCCGGCCGTGGCAGGAACACAGGAAAGATGTATACGAGCGCCACCCCCAAGACGCCGGCATCGTCGCCGGCGTCGCTTCTGCGACAGACCGGCGCGGGCTACTTCCCGATCGCCCTGATCGCCCGCCTCCCGTTCGCGATGATGGTGGTCGGCGTGCTGACCCTCGTCGTCGCCGCCCGGGACTCCATCGCCCTCGGCGGGGCGACCTCGGCCCTGACGGGCCTCGGCACCGCCCTCATCGGCCCCCTGCTCGGGGCCGCCGCCGACAAATACGGTCAGCGGCCGGTGGTGCTGATCGCCGGCCTCGTCAACAGCGGACTCCTCGCGCTGATCGCGTGGCTGGCCTTCTCCCCCGCACCGACCTCGACGCTGCTCGTGATCGCCTTCCTCATCGGGGCGTCCACGCCGCAGGTCGCGCCCCTCTCACGCAGCCGGCTGGTCGGCATCATCACGCGCGTGTACCCGCGCCCGCGGGCGGCTCGCGTGCTCAACGGCACGATGGCCTACGAGTCGGCCGCCGATGAGATGGCGTTCGTGTTCGGACCGGTGGTCGTCGGGCTGCTGGCCACGACCGCGGGACCGACGGCACCGGTGGTGGGCGCCGCCGTGCTCGCGGTCGTGTTCGTCACCGCCTTCGCGCTGCACCCGACCGCGACAGTGCGTGCGGCCGACGCCGCACCCGCCTCGCGGGCACCGGTGCGCGAACTCTTCCGATTCGGGGTGCTGGTGCCGGTGGCCGGCACGCTCGGCATGGGCCTGTTCTTCGGCAGCGCGCTCACCGCGCTCACCGCCTTCATGGCTGAGCGCGGGGCGCCGGAGCAGGCCGGCCTCGTCTACGGCGCCATGGGGCTCGGCTCGGCCGCGCTGGCGCTCGCGGTGGCCCTCTTCCCCGCCCGCTTCACCCTCGCCGCCCGATGGACGACGTTCGGTGCCGTGCTCGCGGCGGGCGCCATCGCGCTCGGTCTCGTCGCATCGGTCGCCGGCATGCTCGTCACGCTGCTGGTCGTCGGCATCGGGATCGGGCCGACCCTCGTGACGATGTACACCCTCGCCGCCGGCCGCGCACCGGCCGGGCGCTCCGCCACGGTGATGACGATGCTGGGTTCCGGTGTGATCGTCGGCCAGTCGGCAGCATCCGCCCTCGTCGGCGCGCTGGCGGAATCGACCGGCGCGGGTACCGCCCTGTGGATGCCGCTCGCGGCCGCCGCGATCGTGCTCGGCGCGGGCGTCGCGAACGCGCTGCACACGCGCGGGCGCTGACCGCCGACGACGTTGGTCGGGCCCGGTTCAGAGATCAGCCGGGCCGATGTCTCCTTCGCCCTCCTCGCCGAGTTCGGCGACGACCGGGTCCTCCCCCTGCGAGTCGGGCTGCCCGGCGCGGCCGGGAAGGTCGTCGACGGGGATCTGATCGATGTCGCCCGGGATCTGATCGGGGTCGTCCCCCGTCGCCGCAGGCGAGGGGTCGAGCACGTCGGGGTCGCCCTCGTCACGGCGTTGCGTCATCTCCCATTCCGCCTGCGCCGGGTCTGCCGCAGGGTCCTGCTCGATGGTCGTGTCGCGTCCCGCGACGGGCTGCGCGCCGACGGTCGCTTCCTCGTCGCGCTCTTCCGGGATCTCATTCGCGGTGCTCATGCCGCCTCCTTGTCGTCGTCTCCACGTTCCCTCGGCGGCCGCGCTCGCTTCACCCCCTTGCCCTCCGCGCGCGCATCCGTTAGGCGTTGTCAACCCCCTGGGTCGGGACCGCCGCGCGGCGCACAGTTACGAGACCGGACGAGCTCCGGCACGGAGGGGGACCCACCATGACACCGAAGACGGATCAGCCGCCGGCTCACGACGACGACGTGATCGCGTCGCTGCGTGCCCTTCCGCCCCGGGCACCGGTTGAGCCCGCCCAGGCGCGCGAGAGGGTGCAGTGGATCCTGGTGGACCTCGACCGGTACGCGGTCTCGGTCGACGGACGGACAGTGGGCTTCATCGACGTCGTCGGCGCCGTCTTCGTGGCGCTCGGCGGCGCACGGTACGACCAGGCGGTGGAGATCGTGCAGACGCTGAGGTTCGAGCACGCCGTGGATGTGCTCGCGAAGGCGATCTAGCACTGTGCACCGGTGGCTTCAACCCCCTCGGGCCGGTTCCGCGCGACGCCTAGCGTCGTGAACCCGACGACGAAAGGACTCTCATGGCTCAGATCACCGAGAACATCGACGTGGACGTGCCGGTCACGGTCGCGTACAACCAGTGGACCCAGTTCGAGAGCTTCCCGAAGTTCCTCGACGAAGTCGTGGAGATCACGCAGACCGGCGACACGCACACCCACTGGAAGGTGAAGGTGGGCGGGGCCGAGCGCGAGTTCGACGCCGAGATCACCGAGCAGCATCCCGACGAGCGCGTCGCGTGGAACAGCACGGGCGGCGACACGGAGCACGCCGGCGTCGTGACCTTCCACAAGCTCAGCGACACCACGACCCGCGTCACCGTTCAGCTCGATTGGGAGCCGCAGGGCGCGCTCGAGAAGATCGGCGATCTGGTCGGCGCGGGCGGCCACGCGGTCAAGAAGGACCTGAAGAACTTCAAGGAGTTCATCGAGGCTCAGGGCGCCGAGACGGGCGCCTGGCGCGGCGACGTCCCGCGCTGATTCACGGCTTCGGCGCCGGTGCGGCGATGCTCGCGAGGGATGCGGGTCGCAGCACCGGCGCCTCGTCGTCTCCCAGCACGGTGAACAGCGTGTGGGTGCACGCGCGGCAGCGCACGATCGCAGCCTCGTCGTCGAGTTCGACGACGGCCTCGGCGAGCGCTCCGCTCGCTCCGCACGCGCCGCACACGACGATGAGAGTCGTGACCTCCACGGCGAAGAGGGCACCGAGGCGGCCCGCGAGCACGTTGCCGTCGACGGGCGTGACCGGGTCTACCGGTCCTGCGGGATGATGTGCGCTCATCAGCTCAGCTCCCTCCGAATCGTTCGGTCCGCACGCGCCCCGGGTCGTGTCCTGAGACGACCAGCGCATCGGCGACGGCCTCGACGAAGCCCGTCGGACCGCACACGAAGATCAGCGGGTTCATCGACGGCGACCACACCGCGTCGGCCAGGAGGTCGGCGTCGACGCGGCCCGTCCGGCCGTTCCAGCCGTCCGGCGCCGTACGCGTGTACACCCAGCTGGTCGTGATCCCTCGATCCTCGAAAGCCGAGATCTCCTCGGCGTAGAGCGCGTCCCCGGCGGAACGCACCGAATAGAGCAGCCGCATCGGTGAGACCGAAGCGGATGCGGCGATGCGGGCGCGAGCGATCGCGACCAGCGGCACGACGCCCGATCCGCCGGCGATCAGCTGCACCGGCGACGGGTCGTCGGCGCGCCAGACGAAGTACGCCCCGAGCGGACCCTTCACCTCGAGTTCGTCTCCGGCGCGCACCTCGCGGACCAGATACGGCGAGACCTCGCCGTCCGGGATCTCGTCGACCGCGAGCTCGACCCTCGCGCCAACACCCGAGGAGGCGAGGGAGTACGACCTCTCCGCCTGGTAGCCGTCCTCGGCGGTGAGCCGCACATCCAGGTGCTGACCCGGGAGATTCCCCGGCCATCCCGGAACGTCGAGCATCAGCACCCGGGCGTGCGGTGTGGTCGGCGTCACCGACGCCACGCGCGCCGGGAGCCATGCGGAAACGGTCACCAGTAGCGTTCCTCGCTCCACGGATCCCCGTGCATGTTGTAGCCGTTCTGCTCCCAGAAGCCCGGTTCGTCGCGCTTGTGCATGACGATCCCCCGAACCCACTTCGCCGACTTCCAGAAGTAGAGGTGGGGGACCAGGAGCCGCGCCGGGCCGCCGTGCTCCGGCGTCAGCGGCGCCCCGTCGAACTCGAAGGCGATCCACGCCTTGCCGCCCAGCAGGTCGGCCATCGGCACGTTGGTGGTGTATCCGCCGTAGGAGTGGATCATGGCGTAGGCGTGGTCGGTGTCGACGTCGGCGAACACACGGTCCAGCGACACTCCGCGCCACGTCGTGTCGAGCTTGGACCATCGCGTGACGCAGTGGATGTCGGTGTTCACCGTCTCGACCCCGAGGGCGTGGAACTCCTCCCACGTCCACTGGGTGACGACGTCTTTCTCGGTTCGCAGCGAGAACCGCCACTCGTCGGTGCTCACCTTCGGCGTGGGCCCCGCCGAGAGCACGGGGAAGTCCTGGGTCAGGTACTGACCGGGCGGGAGGCGCGGGTCGGCCTCTCGCCGGCGAGAGCCGAAACCGCGGGAGATGATGGCCATCGTCGGGCCCTTCCTGAAGCTGTCGGAGACGCGATGCGATCAGCGTACGCCGCAGGCCCGCCGTCGCACCATGATGCCGCGTGCGACCGTGCCGGGGATCAGAGTCCGAGGATGCCCTTCAGCCGACGCGCGTTGCGCACCGCATGCCCCTCGCCGTCGTTGTTGAAGTAGGCGACGACCGAATGCCCGCCATCGCGCCACTCGGTGATCCGCGCGGCCCACCACTGCAGGTCGTCGTCGCTGTAGCTCCCGGAATAGAGGTGCTCGTGGTCCGGCCCGTGCAGCCGCACGTAGACGGTCTCGGCCGTGGCGCGCAGGACACACGGCAGGTGCGCCCCGCTCATCACGCAGGAGGCCGCACCGTGCGATTCGAGCAGGCGGTAGACCGCCTCGTCATTCCACGACGGATGCCTCAGCTCGACGGCGACGGGAACCCCGCGCGGCATGGCCTCGAGCGCACGGGCCAGGCGCTCGTCGTCGCGCTCGAAGTCCGGTGGCAGCTGGAACAGGAGGAAGCCGGCGGCGTCGCCGAGAGCGTCGAGCCCGTCGCCGATCCGACGACCCCATTCGTCGGGGTCGCGCAGCTTGCGGGCGTGAGTCAGACCCCGGGGCGCCTTGACGGCCATGAGGAACCCGGGCGGTACCCGCTCGCGCCAACCCTCGAACACGGAAGCACGCGGCCACCGGTAGAAGCTGCCGTTGAGCTCGACGGTGTCGAACTCGGCCACGTAGGCCTCAAGCCGCTTCGTGTAGGCGCCGGGCGGATACAGCACGTCCTTCCAATGGTCGTAGCTCCATCCCGACGTCCCGATCCTCACCTCGCCGGGTGCCATGCGTCTCATCCGTTCCTTTTCCGTCGAACCAGTCGTGGCGGGTCATCCCTCAACGCGGTTCCGATGTCGGAGAATCGCGCCGAGGTCGGAGGATGCGGCCAAAATCCTCCGACGTTGGGCCGATTCTCCGACATCGTCGCGTGCCGGGATGAAGGGCTGAGCGTCACGGCCTCAGCACGACCTTGATGCAGCCGTCTTCCTTCTTCTGGAACGTCTCGTAG
>NZ_DEPK01000274.1:0-16332 GCF_002358725.1 Microbacterium sp. UBA3394 | reverse complement strand
GCGCGGGCGGGCGAACTCCACGCCGCCGGGGACGCCACCTGGCATCACGCGTCGACGCTCTCCACCGGCGTGCACCAATGGGTCGACAACGACGGATCGCTCCACCGCGAGCACGTGACCACCAGCTCCGTGCAGGTGAAGCTGTCGAACCTGGATCGCGTGGCGGACACCGTCGAGCAGCTGAGCGCGATGGGCGCGTCGGTGCACGCCTCGTGGGCCCTCACCGAGGTCACGCGAACCCGCGTGACGAGAGAGATCCGCGCGGCTGCCGTCAGCGACGCCCGCGTCGAGGCAGACGACTTCGCCTCGGCCCTCGGCACGACCATCGCCCGGGTGGTCACGCTCCGCGCGGGCGAGGCCGGGCCCGGCCCCGTGGGACTGCGCAGCGCCGCGATGGCATCCGGCGAGAGCGCAGAGGTCTCCATCCCCGACATCACCGTGCGCGTCGAGGTGACCGCGGAGTTCGAGACCTCCTGACGGGCATGGACGACACCCACGCGACGGAGCACTCCCGTCGCATCGCCGCGTCAGACGCGGTGCTGGTCGCGCTCGGCATCGGCGTCGACCGCGCGGAACCCGGCTCTGCCGTGGTGCGCATGCGCGTGCGCGAGGACATGGTCAACGGCGCGGGCGTGACGCACGGCGGCATGATCTTCACCCTCGCCGACGCCGCGATCGCCCTCGCGAGCAACCACACACCGGATGCCGCGCTCGTCGCCGGCGCCGACATCGTCTTCCTCACGCCCTCGCACGAGGGCGACGAGCTCGTGGCCGTCGCCGAACAGCGCGCGGTCGGCGGTCGGACAGCGCTCTACGACGCGCGTGTCCTCGCCGACGGACGGGTGATCGCCGAGGTGCGCGGCCGCGTCCGCCTCCCTCGGCCGGTCCCCGGTCAGTAGGTCTCGGAGACCAGCCGCACGTTGTATTCGGCGACACGCTGCGGAACACCGTCGAACGCCTTCGCCCGCGCATCCGATGCGAGGTACGTCTCCTCCAGGCGCAGGAAGGCCTGCTCATCGCCCTCGGCGCTCACGGCCCACACGAACTCGTTCGTCTCTCGGATGCCGTACGCGAACTCGATCGCGAACCCGGCGGCCGGCCGCACGGCCGGCATCCACTTCTGCCACCACTCGACGAACGCGTCGTATTCGCCGTCGACGAGCGTGTACCGGCGCAGCTGCACAGTCCTCATCCCCCCATCCTGCCCGCTCACCGATGCTCGAGGCGCCCACCGGAAGGCAGGACCCGATGTCAAGCCTCGACACGCAAACGGCGGCCACGGCACACTCGGAGCATGCAGAGGGATGTCTCCGCCCACGTCGCCCTGGATGTCACCGGTCCCGCAGAGCTGGTGTTCGCGATCGCCGTCTCGCGTCATCACGCCCCCGACGAGACGCTGAAGGTCACCGTCGACGGATCGCCGGTCCCCGTCGACGAGCTGCCCGATGCGCACGGCACCCGTCTGCACCGGGTGCGGTGCGAGACCGGGCACCTCGAGCTGTCCTACGAGGCATCCGTCTCCGGAACGGGAGACCCCGATGTCGCGACCGACACCGACCTCGTGACCTACCTGCGCCCGAGTCGCTATGCCGAATCGGACGCGCTCGCCCCCACCGCCGTCGCGGAGTTCGCCGGCGTCGAGCCCGGTGCCCCGCTGCTCACGGCCGTGTCGTCGTGGGTCGGGACGCGACTGGCCTACGAGCCGGGATCGAGCCTGCCGACCGACGGCGCGGTGCGCACACTGCTGGCCCGCCGCGGCGTGTGCCGCGACTACGCGCACACGTGCGTGGCCCTGCTTCGCGCGCTGGGGGTTCCCGCCCGGCTCGTCGCCGTCTACGCTCCCGGCCTGGATCCGATGGACTTCCACGCCGTCGCCGAGGCGTGGGTCGACGGCGCCTGGCACGTCGTGGACGCCACGACTCTCGCGCCCCGATCGACGCTGCTGCGGATCGCGACCGGAAGGGATGCCGCCGACACGGCCTTCCTCACCGTCACGCGCGGCGGCGCTGCGCTGGCCTCGATGGAGGTCACCGCCACGGCCGACGCGCTGCCGGACGACGACCTCGACCGCCTCGTCGACCTTCGCTGACCCGTCTTCGCGTGCGCCGGGCCACGCGGCGTGCGAGGCTGAGGGCATGAAGACCTGGGTCGTGCGCCTTCTCACCCTGTGGGCGTTCAACGTCATCGTGCTGCTCGTGATCGCCCTCGTGATGGGTCAGGTCGTCGCGGTCGGATGGAGCGCCCCCTGGGCGGCGCTGCTCCTCACCGTCGCCACGGTGTGGCTGCGTCCGGTCATCCGGAAGTCCTTCCAGAAGCGCGCTGCGGGCTCGGTGCACCGACGCACCAAGGTGGGCGAGAAGGTGCTGCAGCTGGGCATCGTTCTCCTGGTCGCCCTCATCGTGTGGGTCGCGGTCGTGCTGCTGTCCGGCGTGAACACGACCGGGTGGATCTCGTGGTGGGTGTTCCCGCCGATCATCCTCGCGATCGCGTGGGCGATCTGGGACGCCATCGCCGCCCGCGTCGAGGCGAAGGGCCAGGAGCTCTACGTCAAGGCTCTCGGCGGCCCCGCCGATCGTTGAGCGAGCGCCGCGCCTCCCCGGTCGTTGAGCGAGCGCAGCGAGACGAAACGCCCGGCCCGCGTTTCGTCTCGTCGCTGCGCTCCTCGCTCAACGACCAGATGGATGCGCGGTCGCTGAGCGAGCGCCGCGCCTCCCCGGTCGTTGAGCGAGCGCAGCGAGACGAAACGCCCCGTCAGGCCAGGGAACGCTCGGCGGCCTCGACGACATTCGTCATCAGGAGCGCGACGGTCATGGGGCCGACACCGCCCGGATTCGGGGAGAGCCAGCCGGCGACATCCGCCACATCCGGATGAACGTCGCCGAAGACCGCGCTCTTGCCCGTCTCGGAGTCGGTCTCGCGCGTCACACCGACGTCGAGCACCGCCGCGCCGGGCTTGACGTCCGCCGCGCGAACGATGTGCTTAACCCCGGCGGCCGCCACGATGACATCCGCCTGCTGCAGGTGCTGCGAGAGGTCGGCCGTGCCGGTGTGCGTGAGCGTCACCGTCGCGTTGATCTCACGTCGGGTCAGCAGCAGGCCGATCGAGCGGCCGATGGTGACTCCGCGCCCGACGACCACGACGTGCTTGCCGTTCAGGCCGTATCCGTTGCGCTGCAGCAGCTCGATGACACCGCGGGGTGTGCACGGCAACGGCGTCGTGATCGGGGCGTTGACGTTCAGCACGAGCCGACCGAGGTTCGTCGGATGCAGCCCGTCGGCGTCCTTCGCGGGATCGATCCGCTCGAGGACCGCGTCGGTGTCGATGTGCTTCGGCAGCGGCAGCTGCACGATGTAGCCGTGGCAGCTCGGATCGGCGTTGAGCTCGTCGATGAGCGCTTCGACGTCCGCCTGCGTGGCGTCGGCGGGCAGCTCGCGCTGGATGGAGTTCATCCCGATCGCCTCGCTGGCGCGGTGCTTCATGCCGACGTACAGCTGCGATGCCGGGTCGGCGCCGACGAGCACCGTCGCGATCCCGGGCACGACCCCCTTCTCGGCGAGCGCGGCGACCCGCGCGCGCAGCTCATCCTTGATCGCCGCCGACGCGGCCTTTCCGTCCAGCTTCTGCGCGGTCATGACGCTCCCTCTCGGATCGATAAACACATCCCGCCCCGAGACATCGGGCATTGCGTGGTGTCTCGGGGCAGAAGTGGTTTTTCGGATGTCGCCCCGGCGTTACTGCTGCAGCTCGGGGTAGAGCGGGAAGGCGCCGGTGAGCGCCGCGACGCGGGAACGCAGAGCCTCGACGTCGGCGCCGGGCAGCAGGGCCAGGGCGATGATGTCGGCGACCTCGGCGAACTCGTCGTCGCCGAAGCCGCGAGTGGCGAGGGCGGGCGTGCCGATGCGCAGACCCGAGGTGACCATCGGCGGGCGCGGGTCGTTCGGCACCGCGTTGCGGTTGACGGTGATGTGGATCTCGTGCAGGAGGTCTTCGGCCTGCTTGCCGTCGATCTCGGCGTCGCGCAGGTCGACGAGCACGAGGTGCACGTCGGTGCCGCCGGAGCGCACGGTCACGCCGGCGCCGGCGACGTCTTCGCGCTGGAGGCGCTCGGCGAGGATCGCGGCGCCGCGCACGGTGCGTTCCTGACGGTCGCGGAACTCCGGGGTGCCGGCGAGCTTGAAGGCGGTCGCCTTGGCGGCGATCACGTGCATGAGGGGGCCGCCCTGCTGACCCGGGAAGACGGCGGTGTTGATCTTCTTGGCGAGGTCGGCGTCGTTGGTGAGGATGAAGCCCGAGCGAGGTCCGCCGATGGTCTTGTGCACCGTGGAGGAGACCACGTGGGCGTGGGGAACCGGCGACGGGTGCACGCCGGCTGCGACGAGGCCCGCGAAGTGGGCCATGTCCACCCAGAGGTACGCGCCGACCTCGTCGGCGATCTCGCGGAAGCGGGCGAAGTCGAGCTGACGCGGATACGCCGACCAGCCGGCGATGATGACCTTGGGCTCGTGCTCGACGGCGAGGCGGTGCACCTCGTCCATGTCGATCAGACTCGTCTCGGGGTCGACGCCGTAGGCGACGATGTCGTAGAGGCGGCCGGAGAAGTTGATCTTCATGCCGTGGGTGAGGTGGCCGCCCTGGTCGAGCGCGAGGCCCAGGATGGTGTCGCCCGGGCGGGCGATGGCGTGCAGCACGGCCGCGTTCGCGGTGGCGCCGGAGTGGGGCTGCACGTTGGCGAACTCCGCCCCGAACAGCTCCTTGGCGCGCGCGATCGCGAGCTCCTCGGCCACATCGACCTCTTCGCAGCCGCCGTAGTAGCGGCGACCGGGGTATCCCTCGGCGTACTTGTTGGTGAGCACCGAGCCCTGCGACTGCAGCACCGAGACGGGAACGAAGTTCTCCGAGGCGATCATCTCGAGGTAGCCGCGCTGACGGTCGAGCTCGCGCTCGAGCACCTCCGCGATCTCGGGGTCGACCTCGGCCAGCGGGGCCGTGAAGAAAGAGTCGGTCATGGCGTTCTCCTTGCAGACGGGATCGGGATTCCGAGTGTTCGATCGGCCCAGGCGTGCGGTCGACGTGCCATGCGGTCGCTTCCCGGTGGTCATCCACCTCAACGCCAGTCGCGACATCCCCGATCATAACGGATGCCGTCTCGGCGGGAGTTTGTTAGGTTGCCTTACATGAGCCTTCCGCTGGTGCCCTACCCGGCGTCCGCCACCGCCCTCGACGAGCCCGCCTTCCGGCTCGACACGGGCGCCGGCGTCACCGGCGACGAGACCTGCGCGACGCTGCTGCGCCGCGAGCTCGAGGCGGTCACGGGCACCACCATCGGGTCGGATGAGGGCATCCGGCTCGCCGTCGCGACGGACGGAGCCCCCGAGTCGTACACGCTGGATGCGTCGGCGCACGGCGTGGTGGTCACCGGAGCGGACCCCGCCGGCCTGTTCTACGGCGTGCAGACCCTCCTGCAGCTCGTCGCCCGTGATGAGGCCGGATGGCGGATTCCCGCCGTCCGGATCGCCGACCGCCCCCGGTTCGCCTACCGCGGGGTCATGCTCGACGTCGCACGGCACTTCTTCGACGTCGACACGGTGTGCGCGTGGATCGACCGGGCCGCCTCCCTGAAGGCCAACCACCTCCACCTGCACCTGAGTGACGACCAGGGATGGCGGATCGCCCTCGCGTCGCGACCCGAGCTCGCCGAGCGTGCCTCGGCGACCGCGATCGGCGCCGACGAGGGCGGCTGGTACACGGCGGCGGACTACGCCCGCATCGCCGCCCACGCGGCCTCCCGCCACATGACCGTCGTGCCCGAGCTCGACATGCCCGGGCACACCCATGCGGTGTCCCTCGCCTACCCCGCCCTCGCGGCGGAGCCGGTGATCACCGACGACGTGCGCGCGGCCGCCGACGCGTTCGGCGGCGGCCTCCCCCGCACCGGGGAGCCCTACCGCGGACTGGCGGTCGGCTTCTCGTCCCTGCGCATCGGCGACGACGAGGTGGACCGGTTCGTCACCGACGTGTTCACCGATCTCGCGGCGCTCACCCCGGGACCGTACCTGCACCTCGGCGGCGACGAGGCCCTCGGCACCTACCCGGCGCGGTACGCCTCGTTCGTCGCCCGGGCCACCGAGATCATCACGGGGCTCGGCAAGACCCCCGTCGCCTGGCACGAGGCGGGCGCCGCGGACCACCTCGCCGCCGGCACGATCGGCCAGTACTGGGGGTTCACCACGCCGGTGGACGGCTCCGCCGAGACGACACGGCGCTTCGTCGCGCGAGGCGGCCGCATCATCCTCTCCCCCGCCGACGCCGTCTACCTCGACATGAAGCCCGACGCCGATTTCCCCCTCGGGCTCACGTGGGCGAACGGCCCCACGAGCGTGCGGCGGGCCTACGAATGGGAGCCGTCCGCGGTGATCAAGGGGCTCGCCGAGGATGACATCCTCGGCGTGGAGGCGCCGCTGTGGACGGAGACGGTGCGCACCGCCGCCGACATCGACGCCCTCGCCTTCCCGCGCATCGCCGCGGCCGCCGAAGCGGCGTGGTCTCCGCCGACCGACGCCTCCCCGGAGCGCACGTGGGACTCGTTCCGACACCGGGTCGGCGCGCAGGGCCCGCGCTGGGCCGCGCGGGGCATCCGCTTCCACGTCAGCCCGGAGATCCCGTGGGCGTGACCGTCATCCACTCCGCGCGCCTGGTCACCGGCGGCGCGGTGACCGCCGACGCGTGGGTGCGCTTCGACGGCGACCGGGTGACGGCCGTCGGCACCGGGTCGGGGTGGGCTGCGACGACGGATGCCGGCGTCGACGTCGTCGACGCGTCGACCGTCGCGGGTGACGGCGCCGTGCTCACTCCCGGCTTCATCGACCTGCACGCCCACGGCGGCGCGGGCGCGTCGTTCGACGAGGGCGCCGACGCCATCCGCACCGCGCGCGCCCTGCACCGCAGTCACGGCACGACCCGCGGCCTGGTCTCGCTCGTGTCGGCACCGATCGAGGTGCTCGCCGCGCGCGCCGGCGTCGTCGCCGGCGTCGCCGGCACCGATCCCGACGTGCTGGGGTCGCACCTGGAGGGACCTTTCCTCGACCCCGGCCACCGGGGCGCGCACGACGAGCGCGCGCTCCTCGATCCGACCCCCGACGCGGTCGACCGCCTGCTCGAGGCCGGACGCGGCACCGTGCGGCAGGTCACCCTCGCGCCGGAGCGCCCCGGCGCCCTGGCTGCCATCGCCCGCCTGCGAGACGCGGGCGTCGTGCCGGCCGTCGGTCACACCTCGGCCGGCTTCGACCTCGCTCGCGCGGCCTTCGACGCCGGCGCCGGCATCCTCACGCACGCCTTCAACGCAATGCCGGGGCTGCACCACCGGCACCCGGGTCCGGTGGCGGCCGCCGCGGCCGACGCCCGCGTGACGCTGGAGATCATCGCCGACGGCGTGCACCTGCATCCGGAGACCGTGCGCGTCGCGTTCGCGGCCGCGCCGCACCGCATCGCCCTGGTCACCGACGCCATGGCGGCGGCCGGACGCCCCGACGGGGCGTACGAGCTCGGCGGCCTGCGGGTCGACGTCGAGGGGGGTGTCGCCCGACTCGCGGAGGGGACGCGCGCGATCGCCGGGTCGACGCTCACGCAGGATGCCGCCCTCCGGCGCACGATCGAGGCGGGCGTATCGCTCCCCGACGCCGTACAGGCCCTGACGGCCGCCCCGGCTCGCGCGATCGGGCGCGACGACCTCGGCGCTCTGGCCCCCGGCATGCTCGCCGACGCGGTCCTGCTCACCCGTGACCTCGAGGTGCGCCGCGTGTGGACGGGCGGACGCGCGTCCGCGGGCCCCGGAGAGGGCGCGGCGTAGAATCGGAGCATGCCCGAGAACGCCTCACCCTCCTCGGCCGCGCCCGCTTCCCCCGCGCCCGGCATGCGCGCACCGCTCACCGGCCTCGACATCCTCGCCTTCGTGTGCGAGCTGTTCGCGCTCGGCTCGCTGGCGCTGTGGGGGTTCCTCGCGTTCGACCTGCCGTGGAACATCGTCGTCGGCGTCGGGGCACCGGCCCTCGCCCTGGTGGTGTGGGCACTGTTCGTCTCACCGCGCGCGGTCTTCGCCGTGCACCCGTTCGTCCGGGGTCTCGTCGAGCTGCTGGTCTACCTGTCGGCCACGATCGCCTGGTGGGACCTCGGCTACGCGTGGATCGGCGTCGTCTTCGCCGTGATCGCCGTGACGTGCGGCGTGCTGGTCGGACGGCGCCGCCTGTCGTGACCGACGCCGTCGAGGTCGTCGCCCGTCTCGCCGCCGAGCTCGGCGATCGCGTCGACGTCTCCTTCGACGCCCGTCGTGCCGCTCGGGCCGACAAGTCCGGGCACGCCGCAGCAGGCATCCCCGTCGCGGTCGTGCACGCCGGCTCGGTCGAGGACGTGCAGGCGACCCTGCGCGTCGCCACCGCCACCGGCACCCCCGTCGTGACCCGCGGCGCCGGTACGGGCCTCGCGGGTGCCGCGAACGCCGGCGACGGCGAGATCGCCCTCTCGGTGCGCGGCATGGACCGCATCCTCGAGGTGCGCCCCGACGACCTGATCGCCGTCGTCGAACCGGGCATCCTCAACGCCGACCTCAACGCGGCCCTCGCGCCGCAGGGCCTCTGGTGGGCCCCCGACCCGGCCAGCCGCGCCATCTCGACGGTGGGCGGCAACATCGCCACCGGAGCGGGAGGCCTGCTGTGCGCGAAGTACGGCGTCGTGCGCGATGCGGTGCTCGGCGTCGACGTCGTGCTCGCCGACGGCCGCCTGCTGCGCCTGGGCCATCGCACCGTCAAGGGCGTCACCGGTCTCGACCTCACGTCGCTCATGATCGGCTCCGAGGGGACGCTCGGGGTGATCGTCGGGGCGACCCTCAAGCTCCGGCGCACCGTGCCGGGCGAGGTGTGCACGATCGCCGCGACCTTCCCGGCGGTGCGCGACGCGGCGACCGCATCCGCCGCCGTCACGGCGTCCGGGGTGCAGCCGGCGATCATGGAGCTCATGGATGCGGCATCCCTCGCCGCCGTGCACGCTCACCTCGGGCTGACCGCGCCGACACCGGGCGCCTCGCAGCTGACCATTCAGACCGACGGCATCTCGGCGGCAGCCGATGCCGAGGCGATCGGGCGGATGCTCGCCGACGCCGGCGGCACGGTCGCCGTCACGCGGGACCCGGTGGGGGGCGAACGTCTGCTCGCGGTGCGCCGCGCGATGCATCCGGCCATGGAACGCCTCGGCACGACCCTCATCGAAGACGTCTCGGTGCCCCGCAGCGCCCTCCCGGCGATGTTCGACGAGATCGCCCGCGTCGAGCGCGAGTACGGACTGCCCATCCCCACCGTCGCCCACGCCGGCGACGGCAACCTGCATCCGAACTTCGTGTTCGACGCCTCCCCCGACGCGTCGGGCGTCGTCGAGGTGCCCCCGGTCGTGTGGCGCGCGGCAGACGCGCTCTTCCGCGCCGCGCTCGCCCTCGGCGGCACCCTCACCGGTGAGCACGGCGTCGGGGTGCTGAAGAGCCGATGGCTCGCCGACGAGCTCGGCGACGACCAGTGGGAGATCCAGCGCCAGATCACCCGCGTGTTCGATCCGGACGGCATCCTGAACCCGGGGAAGGTGTTCGCCCGGTGAGCGGCACGATTCACGTGGCGGCCGCGGTGGTCGTCGCCGACGACGGCCGCACCCTCGTGGTGCGAAAGCGCGGCGCCCGGGTCTTCCAGCAGCCGGGCGGCAAGCCCGATGCGGGTGAGGACGCCTTGGCGGCCGTCGTGCGCGAGGTCGCCGAGGAGACCGGCATCGCCGCCGACCCGGGCGACTACGTGCCGCTCGGGCGCTTCACCGACGACGCCGCGAACGAACCCGGCCACCGTGTCGTCGGCGACGCGTTCCTGCTGCGGGTCGGACCGGCCGAGGCGACCGCGTCGGGAGAGATCGAGGAGCTCCGTTGGCTGACGGCGGCCGAGGTGCCCGACACGCCGCTGGCGAACCTGAGTCGCAACCACCTCATCCGCTTCGCCTGGCCCTGACCGCCGTCGCCGATCCACCCTGTTCGCGTCGAGCCGGCCCTCTCGAGACGCGAAGAACGGGCCGGCTCGGCGGGAAGGGGCCGGCTCGACGCAGCGAGGGGCAGGCTCGACGCGGTGTCAGAGGCGCTGCCAGGCGGGCTTGTTCGCGTAGGCGTAGCGGTAGTAGTCAGCGTGGGCGAGGTCGGTCGCCGCGGCCTCATCGAGGACCACCGTGGCGTGGGGATGCAGCTGGATGGCCGAGCCCGGCGCCGACGCCGACAGCGGGCCTTCGACGGCCGCGGCCACCGCCGCCGCCTTGCCCTCGCCGAAGGCCAGGAGCACCAGGTGCCGGGCGCGGAGGATCGTGCCGAGACCCTGCGTGATGCAGTGCATCGGCACATCGTCGATCGTGTCGAAGAAGCGGGCATTGTCGCGGCGGGTCTGCTCCGTCAGCGTCTTCACGCGCGTGGACGATGCGAACGACGACCCCGGCTCGTTGAATCCGATGTGCCCGTCGGTGCCGATGCCGAGGATCTGCAGGTCGACACCGCCCGCCGCTTCGATCGCCGCCTCGTAGTCCGCCCCGGCGTGCTCGATGCCCTCGGGGCTCCCGTCGGGAACGTGCACGCGCGCCGGGTCGAGCCCGAGCGGGTCGACCACCTCGCGCGAGATCACCGACCGGTAGCTCTGCGGATGGGCGGGATCGATCGCCACGTACTCATCGAGCGCGAAGCCTCGCACGAGCGACAGGTCGGTGCCCGCCAGCCGCCCGCGCAGCGCTTCGTACACCGGGAGCGGCGTCGAACCGGTCGCGAGTCCCAGCACCGCATCGGGCCGCGCCTCGATCGCCCGCGCGATCGCGTCGGCCACGAGCGCACCGGCGGCGCGGGCGTCGGGCACGATGACGACTTCAGCCATGCGCGAGCACCTCCTCGCTGGCCCGGCCGACCAGAGCGGCGCCGAGCGCGGCGGCCGGCGACGCCGGCGGCAGCAGGGTCGCCCGATCGCGCAGGTGGAGCGAGCGGATGAACGCCGACGCGGCGGCGCCGGCGTCGAGTTCGTCGGCAACCGGGCCGGTGAGCCGCTCGCCGAGGGCGCTGAGCCCGCCGCCGATCACGACGGTGTCGACGTCGGCGGTGAGCACGAGCACGCGGATGGCCGAGGCCACGCCGCGTGCGAGGTCCGCGCGCAGCGCGACGGCCCGGGGGTCTCCGGCGTCGGCGGCGTCGAAGACGTCGCGCACGGGAAGCGCGCCGGGGCGCCCCCACCGCTCGGCGACGGCTCCCCCGCCCGCGAGCGCCTCGATGCATCCGCGCTGCCCGCACCGGCACGGCGGACCCGCCGGGTCGACGGAGATGTGCCCGACCTCGCCGGCGCTTCCGCCGGCACCGCGCCACAGCTGCCCGTCGACGACGATGCCGGCGGCGACCCCGGTGCCGAGGTTGAGATAGGCCATCGTTCCGGTTCCGGCACCGTGCAGGGCGTGCGCGCCGAGCGCAGCCGCCTTGACGTCGTTCTCGACCCGCACGGGAAGGCCGAGCATCGGCTCGACGGTGCTCGCGACGTCGAGGTCGTGCACGCCGAGGTTCACCGCGTGCACGACGCGGGTGGAGCCCGGGGCGACCTGCCCCGGCATCCCGATCCCGACCGACCGGATCTCGTCGCGGCCGACGCCGGCTTCGGCGGCGACCAGGTCGACGGCACGCACGATGGTCGCGCCGACCGCGTCGACGCCCCAGCCGGTGGCCAGTCGCGTGCGGGCGAGCACGCGAGCGGCGTCGTCGACGACCACGGCGTCGGTCTTGGTGCCCCCGACGTCGAGTCCGACCCTCATCGGCCGCGCTCCGGTTCGAAGGCGGCGGTGGTGCGCGGCGCCATCAGCCCTTGACCGCCCCGGCCACGAGCCCTCCGGTCATCTTGCCCTGCACGATGAGGAAGAAGATCATCACCGGGATGGCGATGAGCGTCGAGCCGGCCATGACGGCGCCCCAGTCGACGGAGCCGCCGACGCTGGAGGACTGGAAGGCGTTCAGCCACGGCATGAGCGGCAGGTTGTAGCCGCTCATGAGAAGCAGCGCCATCGTGAACTCGTTCCACGACTGGATGAACGCGAAGATGCCGGTCGAGATGAGCCCGGGCGCCAGCAGCGGGAAGGTGACCTTCCAGAACGCCTGCGACTTCGTGCACCCGTCGATCATGGCCGCTTCTTCGAGATCAGCGGGGACCCCCGCCACGAATCCGCGAAGCGTCCAGATGGTGAAGGGGATGACCGCGGCGGTGTAGACGATGCCGAGACCGAGCAGGGTGTTCATCAGCTGCCAGTCGTCGATCATCCCGTAGATCGTGAACATCATCGCCTCGCCGGGGATCATCTGCACGATGAGGACCGAGACGATGAACCCGCGGCGTCCCTTGAAGTGGAATCGTGCGACGGCGATCGAGGCGAGGAAGGCGAACAGCAGGGTGGCCACGAGCACGCCGGCGGTCACCGTGAGCGAGGTC
The DNA here is from genome assembly GCF_002358725.1 of Microbacterium sp. UBA3394. Lineage (NCBI taxonomy): Bacteria > Bacillati > Actinomycetota > Actinomycetes > Micrococcales > Microbacteriaceae > Microbacterium > Microbacterium sp. UBA3394. The sequence continues at coordinate 3,819 of NZ_DEPK01000274.1, read as the reverse complement.
ATGAGCGCGTGCGGGAAGTCGGTCTGTCCGGGGGCCGCTTCGCGCGTCCACGCCGTGAGGTAGTTCTGCAGAGTGAAATCGAAGGGCAGGAAGCTCGGCTCGCGCGTGATGATCTCGCTGTTGGGCGTCAGCGACATGTTGATCATCCAGTACACCGGGAACACGCTCATGCCGAAGACGATCGCCGCGGCGACGTTGAGGAGCGTGCGGGTGAGCACGCGCCAGCTCGAGGGGCGCCGCGCCTGCAGGGACCGGGGCGCAGGTCGATTCGGCGAACCCGGCTCGCCGAGCACCTCGTCGACGCCGACGGTGCCGACCTGGGTGGCGGTGGTGACCTGTGTGCTCACAGCTCCTCCTCCTTCAGGGTGGTGCGCACGTATCCCCAGGAGAGGACGAGCAGCAGGATGACCATGACGACGCCGATGGCCGCGGTGGCCCCGAACTCGCCGACGCCCTGGCGGAACAGATAGGTGCCGAGCACGTTCGTCTCGGAGGCGAGTCCGCCGCGGCTCTGCAGCGCGTAGACCTGGGTGAAGATGCGCAGGTTCCAGATGATCTGCAGCACGAGCACGACGGTGAGGATGCTGCGAAGGTAGGGGAAGACGACGAACCAGAACCGCTTCCACGGGTGCGCGCCGTCCAGGGAGGCGGCTTCGAGAACCTCGCCGGGAACCTGTCCGAGACCCGCGTAGGTGGTGAAGGCCACGAAGGGCACCGACTGCCACACGATGATGATCGTGAGGACGAAGAAGAACGACCACGGGTTCAGCAGCCACGAGTGGTTGGTCCAGTCGGTCGTGCCGGTGAGGGTGTTCATCGCCCAGTTCACGACGCCGTACTCGGTGTCGAAGATCCATCCCCAGACCACCGTTGCCGTCAGGGGCGGCATCGCCCACGCGAGCAGGAGCCCGACCGACACGACGATGCGCCAGGCGCGCGAGAGCCGGGTCATGAGCACCGCGACCAGCACGCCGAGACCCATGTTGAGCACGGTGAGCACGGCCATGAGCCCGAGGCTTCGCATGAGCACGGCCGGGAAGTCGGACTGGGTGAACAGGTCGATGTAGTTCTCGAGGCCGACGAAGGCGGGGAGGGTGCCCTGCACCTTGTTCTTGACCGTGTAGTCGGTGAACGACTGGATCACCATCAGCACGGCGGGGTATCCCACCATGACGCCCAGGATGATCAGCGACGGGCTGAGCAGCGACCACGCGCCGCGGGCTTCGCGGCGACGCCGGGAGCGCTCGCGCGGGGTGAGCGACGCGGTGGGGCGTCGCCCGGAGGCCGGGCGTCCCACGGTGAGGGCACGGGTCTCGCTCATGTCGCCTCCTCTCTCGGTGGTGCGGGATGTCGACAGGGATGCAGGGGGCCCGGTGGGGCCGGACCCCCTGCGAAGACCGACGGGTGTCAGTCGTTGAGGATGGCCTCGATCTGCTCGTCGAGCGACGTCGCGATCTCGGTCACATCCCCACCCTGGGCGATGCCGACGAGGGCATCGGGGATGATCTGCGCGGCCTCGACCTCGGCCCAGTTCGGGCTGGCCGGGGTGCCCTTGGAGTTGGCGAGCGCGGCGGCCTGCGCCTGGGCCACCGGGGTGTCCGGCAGCGATGCGGCGGCCGACACGATCCCGGGCGTCAGACCCTGCTCGGCGAGCAGCGTCTGGTAGCCCTCGGAGAGCATGATCTCCAGGGCGGCCTTGGCCTTCTCGGGCGCTGCGCTCTTGGTGGCGACGGCCACGTTGGACCCGCCGGCGAAGATCGGCGCTGTCTCCCCCTCGACGAGGCCCGGCAGCGCGAACGCGCCGAGGTCCTTCGCGTAGGTGTCGGGGCATCCTTCCTCGACCTCTTCACCCGCGGCCTCGTCGCCCCACGGCCAGTCGCCGGTGAGGTTGCCGGCGGCCCAGGCGGGGCTGGAGATGAAGCCCGCCTCGCCGTCGCAGAACGCGATGTTCGCCATGAGCTCGTTGCCGTCGGCCGGTGCGACCGAGGCGTCGAGGTAGACCTGCTGCAGCAGTTCGAGCCCCTCGATGCTCTCCGGGCTCGAGAACTGCGCGTCCCACGTGTCGCCGTCCTGCACCGCGATCTCGCCGCCGTAGGCCCAGACGTAGGGAAGAGCGTTGTACCAGTCCTTGCCGGGGGCGTAGATGCCCGAGACGCTGTCGGTGGTGAGGGCCTCGCCCTGAGCGACGTAGTCCTCGAGGGTCGCGGGGACCTCGTCGACCATCATGGGGCTGTAGAAGACGACGCGGCCACCGGCGTAGTACGGCGCGGCGTACAGCGCGCCGTCGTAGGTGCCGGCATCGACCAGGCCGCTCAGCAGATCGTCGCCGCCGAGCTCCTCCTGGATGTCGGAGATGTCCAGGAACAGGCCGGCGTCGGCGAAGCCGAGCGCCTGGGTGTTGCCGACCTCGACGACGTCGGGGCTGTCGTTGGACGACAGTGCCGCGGTGTAGGTGTCGGAGACGTCGGCCCAGGTCTTCTCCTCGATCGTGAGGGTCCAGCCCTCGTTCTCGGCCTCGAAGGTCTCGGTCAGGTAGTCGCGCGCCGTCTGCGGGGTGTCGGTGCCGACGAGCCAGACCGTCAGGTCGCCGGTCTCGGGCTCCGTGGAGGCGGCGTCATTGCCACCGGCGCAGCCGGCGAGAGCGACAGCCGAGGCGCCCACGAGCGCGAACGCTCCGAGCTTGTGCTTCATGGTGTCATCCTTCGTTCTTCTTGGTGAGGACGGGCCGGGCGACTCGTCCGAGGAGGGTGGAGCGTGGTCCTACGAGACGCCGAGCTGTGCCGACAGGACCATGACGGCGGCGCCGCGCAGGACGATGTCCTGGCCTTGCTCCGTCATCCGCACCCGCACGCCGTCGTGGTGCGTGGCGAGCGTTCGTGCGCGGAGGGTCTCGACGGCCTGCTCGGCAAGAGCGCCGTCGAGAAGTTCACGGGGACCCGAGAGCACGATCTCAGGGAGGTCGAGGACGCCCACGATGGGCGCGAGCGCGATCCCCAGGCGCTCGCCCGCGTCGCGCAGCACGCCGGCGGCGGGTTCGTCGGTCGCCGCGATCCGGGCGGTCAGCGCGGGGACCGCCAGCCACGCCTCGAGACAGCCGATCTTGCCGCACGCGCACCGCGGGCCGCCGTCGGTGCCGACGGTGACGTGACCGATCTCGCCCGCGGCGAATCGAGCGCCGCGCACCGGCTGACCCCCGGCGAGCAGCCCGGAACCGACACCCCGACCGACCCGGACGAGGAGCACATCCTCGTTCGCGCCCCCGAAGGTGTACTCGGCGAGCACGGCCGCGTTGGCGTCGTTCGCGACGAGCACCGGCAGCCCCAGCGCCTCGCGCAGTTCGCCTTCGAGGTCGAGGCCGTTCCAGCCGAGATTGGGGGCGGTGAGGATGACGCCGCGGGCGTCGATCACGCCGGGGGCGCCCACGCCGACGCCGAGCACGGGAGCATGGGCGTCGGCGACGAGGTCGCGGGCGAGGCCGATCACCGCTGCGAGCGCGGCGTCGGCATCGGCGGGCACCGCCACCTCAGACCGCGCGACGATGTCGCCGTCGAGCGTCAGGACGGCGCCGAGGAAGGTCTCGCTGCCGGACAGGTCGAGACCGACGATGCGGTGCCCGTCACGATCGAGGTCGACGAGGATCGCGGGCTTTCCGGGCCGCGAGGACTCCCGCACGCCCTGCTCGGCGACGAAGCCGTCGGTGATGAGGCCCGCGACGAGATCGGAGATCGTCACCCGCGTGAGGCCCGTCTCCCGCGCGAGGTCGGCGCGACTCATGGCGCCGCCGTGGAAGAGGGTCTGCAGGACGAGCGAGCGGTTGTG
>NZ_DEPK01000283.1:20188-24556 GCF_002358725.1 Microbacterium sp. UBA3394 | reverse complement strand
CGACCTCGGCAGCACGTGGTCGATTGTCGAAGCGGATGCGCCGCAGTATCCGCAGCGGTGCGCATCACGACGGAGCACACCCCGTCGGGTGACCGGCACGCGGCGCCCGCCGGGAACGCGCACGTATCGCGTCAGCAGGATCACCGCCGGTCGATCGTAGGAGGCATCCGTGCCCCACACGGGTTGCCCATCGATGTGCTCGACGACCGTCGCCTTGTCGTTCATGACGAGCACGAGTGCCCGCTTGAAAGACACGACGGCCAGCGGCTCATAACCGGCATTCAGCACCAAGGTGCGCATAGTGATTCCTCTCGAACGGCCGGGACGGCTTCGCGGCTCCTCGAAGTGCGACGAATCGAGAGGTTTCGGGCATGAAAAAAGGCGCTGTCACACAGACAGCGCCTTGAAGACCACGGCAGGACCGCGGCTTCCGCTCACAGAATGCCGAAGGACGAGCAGTCCGAGCGCATCCATGGTTCGGATGCGGGGCGCACTCTCCATCAGCTTCCCTCCGCTTCTCTCAGCGTCGGGTCTCAGGCTAATGCACGCAGCAGCAGGTCGGGTCGCATCCGCGGGTGAACGAGACGTGGCGTGTCGAGGAACACGCCGGGCGGCGTCAGCCGGCGTTCTGCGCGAGCCACGCCATGGGGTCGACGTTCGACCCGCCGATGGCGACCTCGAAGTGCAGGTGATTCGCCGTCGAGCGCCCGGTCGATCCGACGAGGCCGATGATCTGCCCCGCGGAGACCGTCTGACCGGCGACGACCTGACGGCTGCCGTAGGTCATGTGACCGTAGGTCGTGGTGACCGACTGCCCGTTGATGACGTGGTCGATGACGACCGCGACGCCGTAGCCGCCGAGGCTCTCCTGCGACATGCGGACCACGCCGCCGGCGGCCGCGTAGATCGGCGTTCCGCCGCCGATGAGCATGTCGACGCCCATGTGCGACCCGCCACGGGCGAGGAAGCCGTCGCCGACGGTGTAGCCGCCGGCGAGCGGATAGCGCACCGCTCCCGTTCCCGGCGCCACCATCGACAGGTCGACCGAGTACGACGTCTGAGACGTCTCGGCGGAGCTGGCGGCAGCCGCCGCGAGACGGGCACGCTCGGCCGCGGCCTCAGCCGCCGCCTCCTCGGCCTTCTTCTCTTCGATCTCCTCGGCCGTCGTCGCCGAGTAGCTCTCGCGGCCGAGATCGACCGGCTCCTCGGATGCGCCGGCGTCGGAGGCGATGACGAGCGACTGCGCGTCTTCGGCGGCGACCTGCTGCAGGGTCTGCGGCTCGTCCGACGGAAGGGTGATGGCCCCGTAGGCGGGGAGACCGACGGTGGCGACGAGACCGCCGACCATGCTGAAGATCACGAGACTGCGCAGCGGGCGTCGGGCCGAGGATCGCGGCGAGGCCTTCGCCGCCGGAGCGGAGCTCTTCGCCACGGTGGTGCGGCGGGTCACGCTCTTCTTCGCACGGGAAGCCATCTGTCGTGCTCGCTCGCGGCGGCTCGCCACGGGAACGTCGGGCTCTTCGTGCGGGTGGTTCTCTTCAGCCAAGTCAATCCTCCGGCGCCTCGACGCCGGGGGCGCTGACTCGTCGGCACTGGTGTCGGGGGCACAGTGTGCGGTTCGCTGCAAAGGCGACGAGCCAGTGAGGCGACCTTCCCAGCATCCTGGAGCCCGGGCTTTCTCGGGTGCAAGACCGGTTCAGGCTACCCGAAGATAACGAATATGTCACGCTCGCCGCGCGGGTGGGGAAGCGCTCGCCCGCGGCTCAGGCGCCGTCGTCGACGAGGAAGATGTGCGAGGCCACCTCGACGGGAAGCTCGAGCGCGTCGTCGGTTCCGTCCATCTGCACGAGCACGTAGCCCTCGCTGAAGCGGAAGTCTCCCGCGGCACCGGGCACGACCCCGGCCTGCTTGAGCTGCTCGAGCAGCTCCGGGTCGACCTGCACCGGCTCGGCGAGGCGGCGCACCGTGCCGCTGACCGGACCGTCGGCGGCGTTGAGTCGCCGCACCAGTCCCACGACGCCCTGCTCGAAGGTCGCGCCGGGAATGTCGCCGAGAAGATCGAGCCCCGGGATCGGGTTGCCGTAGGGCGACTCCGTGGGGTGGCCGAGGAGCTCCACGAGACGGCGTTCGACCTGCTCGCTCATCACGTGCTCCCACCGGCAGGCCTCTTCGTGCACGTAGGCCCAGTCGAGGCCGATCACGTCGGAGAGCAGCCGCTCGGCCAGACGGTGCTTGCGCATCACGTCGACGGCCTTCTGGCGACCGGAGTCGGTGAGCTCGAGGCGGCGATCGTCCGAGACGACGACCAGGCCATCGCGCTCCATGCGCCCCACCGTCTGCGACACCGTGGGTCCGGAGTGCCCGAGCCGCTCGGAGATGCGCGCGCGCAGCGGCACGATGTTCTCCTCCTCCAACTCGAGGATCGTGCGCAGATACATCTCGGTCGTGTCGATGAGATCGGCCATGTCGCGGTTCCTCACAGCTGTCGAACGGGCAGAGACAGCCTATCCGCACCCGACGACGTCAGATGCGGGCGGGCGGGCAAGCCCTTGCGGCGGCCCCGACGCGGGCGCACACTTCGTGCATGAGCGAAGAGACGGCGGCTTCCCCCGCCCGCGACGAGCGCGTCGCCATCGAACACGCGATCGACCGGCTGGCCGAACGCTTCCCCACCGTCGATCGGGCTCGGGTCGAGCAGATCGTCGACGAGGAACTGCACCGGCTCGACGGCGGGCGCGTGCGCGATTTCATCCCTGTGCTCGTCGAGCACGAGGCCAAGGAGCGGCTGCGCAGCGAAGCCGTCCCTCTGCCCCTGGAACAGGTGATGGATGGCGGCGCCGCCCGTCGTGCGGAGACCGGCGGGCGCGAAGACGACCCGATGGAGCGTCAGCGTCGCGGCGAGCACACCGGCCTGCTGCAGGGGGACGCCGGCGGCGGCCGGTAGCGCGCCGGAGGCGTTCTGCGGCCGCGGACGGGAACCGTAGACTCGTCCCATGGCGCACGTCGAGCTCCCCCGTGACCTTCTGCCCGCCGACGGACGATTCGGCTGCGGCCCGTCGAAAGTGCGTGGAGCCCAGCTGGAAGCGCTGGTGACCCACGGCGCATCCGTGCTCGGCACCTCGCACCGCCAGGCGCCGGTGAAGAACCTCGTCGGCCGCGTGCGCGAGCACCTCGCGCAGCTGTTCTCGCTGCCCGAGGGGTACGAGATCGTGCTGGGCAACGGTGGCTCCACCGCGTTCTGGGATGCCGCCGCCTTCGGCCTCATCGAGAACCGCAGCCAGAACCTCGTCTTCGGCGAGTTCGGCGGCAAGTTCGCCCAGGCCGCGAAGGCGCCGTGGCTGACCGCGCCCGACGTGCGCACGGTGCCGGCCGGCACGCGGTCGAGCGCCGAGGCCGTCGAGGGCGTCGACGTCTACGCATGGCCGCACAACGAGACCTCGACCGGCGTCGCCGCTCCCGTCACGCGGGTCCACGCCGACGAGGGCGCGCTCACCGTCATCGACGCCACGAGCGCCGCCGGCGGCATCGACGTCGACCTCGCCGAGGCCGACGTGTACTACTTCGCCCCGCAGAAGAACCTCGGGTCGGACGGCGGCCTGTGGTTCGCCGCGATGTCACCGGCCGCGATCGAGCGGATCGAGCGGATCGCCGCCACCGAACGCTACATCCCGGACTTCCTCAGCCTCAAGAACGCCGTCGACAACTCCCGGCTGAACCAGACGCTGAACACCCCCGCGCTGAGCACCCTGCTGCTGCTCGAAGACCAGCTCGCGTGGATCCTCGACAACGGCGGCCTGTCCTGGGCCAGTGCACGCACGGCGGAATCCTCCTCAGCGCTGTACACGTGGGCCGAGGCCGCGTCGTTCGCGACCCCGTTCGTGACCGACCCGGCCGACCGGTCGCCCGTGGTCGTCACGATCGACTTCGACGAGAAGATCGACGCCGCCGCCGTCGCGAAGAGCCTGCGGGCGAACGGCATCGTCGACACGGAGCCCTACCGCAAGCTCGGACGCAACCAGCTGCGCGTCGCCACGTTCGTCTCGATCGAACCCGACGACGTGCGACAGCTCATCAGCGCGATCGACTACACAGTCGAGCGACTCGTCTGACCGCAGCGGACTCCGGCGACGCGGACGTCAGTTCTCGTCGTCGGAGTCGTCTTCGTCGGAGTCGGCATCCGGTGCGAGCTCGTCGATGTCGACGCCGTCCACGTCGCCGGCGTGCAGGATCGACGCGTCGTCATCCGCCTCGTCGTCGTCCTCGTCATCGTCGTCGAAGTCGGAGGCGTCGTCGTCGGCCCCCTCCTGCGCCGCCGCAGCCTGCGCGGCCTGGTAGTCGGCGAGTCGCTCCGCCCACGGCACCCAGTCC
>NZ_DEPK01000283.1:0-20077 GCF_002358725.1 Microbacterium sp. UBA3394 | reverse complement strand
CGGAGTCGTCTTCGTCGGAGTCGGTGACGTCCTCCTGGGAGTCGTCGTCCTCGTCCTCTTCGGAGTCGTCAGAGTCGTCGTCCTCTTCGGAGTCGTCGTCCTCGTCCGAGTCGTCCTCGTCAGAGTCGTCCCCATCGGCGTCGTCGTCCTCGTCCGAGTCGTCCTCGTCAGAGTCGTCCCCATCGGCGTCGTCTTCGTCGGAGTCGGCATCCGGTGCGAGCTCGTCGATGTCGACGCCGTCCACGTCGCCGGCGTGCAGGATCGACGCGTCGTCATCCGCCTCGTCGTCGTCTTCATCATCGTCGTCGAAGTCGGAGGCGTCGTCGTCGGCCCCCTCCTGCGCCGCCGCAGCCTGCGCGGCCTGGTAGTCGGCCAGGCGCTCCGCCCACGGCACCCAGTCCGGAGCCACCAGGGCGTCGTCGCCGGGCAGGAGCTCGACCTCGAGCACGGTCGGCTCGGCGTCGGCGACGCGCGCCAGACTCACCGTCCAGAACCAGCCGGGATAGCCCGCGAGGCGGTTCGAAAACAGGAGCGAGACGACCCCGTCGGCCTCGACACGGTGACCCGCGGGGTCGCCGATCGTCGCTTCGGGTGTGATCTCGCGGAGCGCGAGCAGCGCGAGATCGCGTGCTTCGAGGAGCGCGGGATCGGTCAGCGCCGAGACGCCGGCGGATTCGTCGGTTCCGGGCTCTTCGTCGATAGCGGACTCTTCGTCGATAGCGGACTCTTCGTCAGTGCCGGGGGTCTCAGGCGTCGAGGTCATCCGCTACCTTGCGCAGAACCGCGGCGATCTTCTTCGAGTGCGAAGAGCTGGGGTAGCGACCGCGACGCAGGTCGCCCCCGACGCCGTCGAGCAGGCCGACGAGGTCTTCGATAATGACGGCCATGTCGTCGGCGGGCTTGCGCGAGCGCTTGGCGAGGCTCACCGGGGCCTCGAGAACCCGCACCGACAGTGCCTGCAGACCGCGCTTGCCGTCGGCGACGCCGAACTCGAGGCGGGTGCCGGGCTTGGGGGCCGCCGCCTGCGCGGGCAGCGCGCTGGCGTGGAGGAAGACGTCCTGACCGTCATCGGCGGTGATGAAGCCGAATCCCTTGTCCTCGTCGTAGAACCTGACCTTGCCGGTGGGCATCGAAACCTCGCTGGAAACGGGCCCGCACGTGCGGGCCGGATGGAATCCGGGGTCGATCCGACCCCGCATCCAGACTACGGCACGCACCAGCGCGTCACCCGCGATGCGAGCCCGACACCGGCACCGGCGAAGGCGTCTTCGCGAGGCGCTCCGCTAGGCTGAGACGGATGAGCACGCGAAGCCCCGGCGGCGACGTCCCGATCCGCCGCATCGACCGCATTCTGGCGTTCATGTCCCTGGGTCTGCTGGCGCTGTCGATCGTGTGCTTCTTCGCGATCATGATCGGATCGGGAGCGGGCGCCGACATGGCCACGGGCGTCTGGCCGGCGGTGGGCTTCACCGTCTACTTCGCACCTCCGATCGCCTTCGTGATGCTGTTGACGGTGCTCATCATGACGCTCGTGCGGAGGGCACGGGCCAACCGCGGGTCCTGAGTGGTCTCCGACGAGCGCGCTCTCGCCCTGCAGCTCGCAGGCCTCGATGACGCGCGACTCGCTGAGACGTTCACGGCGCGTTCCGTCTCCGCCGCGGTGGGCTGGCGCGACTTCTTCGACGCCGCCGAAGGCCTCCTCGAGCCGGCCTCGATCGACCGGGCGCTGACCCGTCTGCCACGCCGCGCGCTCGCGTCGCTGGCATCCGCGGCCGACGGCGGCCGGGAGGCGACCGACGCCGTGCCGGAGATCCTGCAGCTCCTCGTCGACGGCGCGACGCCACAGGCCGTCGCCGAACGCGTGCGACGCCTGCACCGCGCGCATCCGACCGCTTTCGATGCTCGTGCCGACGACGCACCCGGCCCCGCGAGCGACGCGCAGGAGGCGGCCGCGGCCGAGCGGGCCTTCACCGCCACCGGCGCGCTGGCGGACCTGCTGCTCGGGGCCGACCAGACCTCCCTGACGCTGACCGCCACGGGCACGGTGAGCGCGAGCGATCGACGGCGCCTGCTCGAGGCGGGGATCGTCGCCGACGCGGAAGAACTCGACGATCTGGTCGCCGTCGCGCGCGCGGCGGGTCTCGTCGACGCGAGGGATCGCGAGGCCACCGTCTCGGACGGGGGCGACCGGTGGCTGCGACTCCCCACCGCAGCGAGGTGGGAGCAGGCCATGACCGGCGTGCACGCGGCGCTGCCGGCCGGGGTCCGCGACGAGGCGAACGGCCTCCAGCCGGTGTCGCTCTGGCCGGACGGCTATCCGCTCGATGACGACTGGCCGGCGCTTGCACGGCAGTGGGCGCGCATCGTGGTGCGATGGGGGCTGTTCGCCGACGACGGCGCCGAGCCCTCCTGGACGCGATCGCTGCGCGAGACGGGCACTGTCAGCGCTTCGGCGCTTCTCCCCCACCTCCCCGCCGAGATCGACAAGGTGTACCTGCAGGCCGATCTGTCCGTGATCGCGCCGGGCCCGCTCCAGCCCGACCTCGAGCTCCGCCTGCGGCGCATCGCCGCGCGCGAGTCCCGCGCCCAGGCCTCGACCTACCGGTTCACGGGCGAATCCCTCGACGCGGGCCTCGCCGACGGCGAGACCGCCGCGAGCATCCGCGCCTTTCTCGGCGAGCTGTCTCTCACCGGCATCCCACAGCCCCTCGAGTACCTGGTCGACAGCACGGCGGAACGTCACGGCGCGGTACGGGTGCGCTCCGACGTGCAACGGAACCTCACCGTGGTCGAGACCGACGACCCCGACCGTCGTGAGGCACTGTCGGTCGATCAGTCGCTGCGGCCCCTGGGCCTCGTTCTCGACGACGGGGTGCTGCTCACGCGCGTCGGCCGCGACGCCGTCTCGTGGGCCCTCGCCGACGCGCGCTATCCGGTCACGGTGATCGGCGACGACGGCCGGCCGACGTCACCGAGGCGGAGTCGACGCACGACGGCCGCATCGGCGCCCGCGCCCGCCCGGTACGACGAGCTGATCGCGCGCCTGCGCTCCGGGCACAGCACCGACAGCGACGAGGCCTGGCTCGAGCGGGAACTCGAACAGGCCGTGCGAGCCCGCGCGGCCGTTCGGGTGACCGTGCGGATGCCCGACGGCAGCGACCGCGAGCTGACCCTCGAGGCCTCGGGACTCGGCGGTGGAAGGCTGCGAGGACTCGACCGCGCCGCCGACGTCGAGCGCACCCTGCCGCTGCGGAGCATCGTGGCCGTCGCGCCCGCGGAGTGACGCCCCTTCCGCAGCCCGGTAGAATCGAACGCTATGGCTGACGGCCCCCTCATCGTTCAGAGCGACCGCACGGTGCTCCTCGAAGTCGCGCATCCCGACGCGGAGACCGCGCGTCATGAGCTGGCGATCTTCGCCGAGCTCGAGCGCGCGCCGGAGCACATCCACACCTACCGGATCACCCGGCTGGGCCTGTGGAACGCCCGCGCGGCGGGCCACGACTCCGACGACATGCTCGCGACCCTGGACCGCTGGTCGCGCTTTCCGGTGCCGCCCTCGGTGTCCACCGACATCCGGGAGACCGTCGCCCGCTACGGCCGGCTCACGATCGAGCGCACCGACGACGGCTCGCTCGTGCTGCGCTCCGGCGACGCCGCGGTGCTCGCCGAGGTCACGAAGAACAAGCGCATCCAGCCGCTGCTGGTCGGGCGTCCGTCGCCGGACAGCCACCTCATCGACGCGTGGGCGCGGGGCCACATCAAGCAGGAGCTGCTGAAGATCGGATGGCCGGCCGAAGACCTCGCCGGCTACACCCCCGGCACGCCGCACGAGATCGACCTGGCCGAAGACGGCTGGAGCCTCCGCCCGTATCAGCGCCAGGCCGTCGACATCTTCCACGACGGCGGCTCCGGCGTCGTGGTGCTCCCCTGCGGTGCGGGCAAGACCCTCGTCGGCGCCGGCGCGATGGCCGCGACCAAGACCACCACGCTCATCCTCGTGACGAACACCGTCAGTGCCCGCCAGTGGCGCGACGAGCTGCTCAAGCGCACCTCCCTCACGCCGGAGGAGATCGGCGAGTACTCCGGACAGTCCAAAGAGGTGAAGCCGGTCACCATCGCGACGTACCAGATCCTCACCGCGAAGCGGAAGGGCCAGTACGCGCACCTTGCACTCCTGGACGCGCTGGACTGGGGCCTGGTCGTCTACGACGAGGTCCACCTGCTGCCGGCGCCCGTCTTCAAGCTCACCGCCGACCTGCAGGCGCGGCGCCGCCTCGGCCTCACCGCCACCCTCGTGCGCGAGGACGGGCGCGAGGGCGACGTGTTCAGCCTCATCGGGCCGAAGCGGTTCGACGCGCCGTGGAAGGAGATCGAGTCGCAGGGCTTCATCTCCCCCGCCGCCTGCTACGAGGTGCGCGTCGACCTCCCGGCCACGGAACGCCTCGAATACGCGGCGGCGGCCGACGACGACCGCTACCGGATGGCCGCGACCGCGCCGGCGAAGATCGGCGTCGTGCGCGATCTGGTCGCCCGGCACGACGGCGAGCGCATCCTCATCATCGGTCAGTACCTCGAACAGATCGACACCCTCGCAGATGCCCTCCACGCACCCAAGATCACCGGGCAGACCCCGGTCGACGAGCGCGAGGAGCTGTACCAGGCGTTCCGCGAGGGCGAGATCTCCGTGCTGGTCGTGTCGAAGGTCGCCAACTTCTCCATCGACCTTCCGGAAGCGTCGGTGGCCATCCAGGTGTCGGGCTCCTTCGGGTCGCGGCAGGAGGAGGCGCAGCGTCTGGGCCGGCTCCTGCGCCCGAAGACCTCGGGCCACACGGCCAGCTTCTACACCCTCATCGCCCGGGACACCGTCGACCAGGACTTCGCGCAGAACCGCCAGCGATTCCTCGCCGAACAGGGCTACGCCTACACGATCATGGACGCCGATCGGCTCGACGCCGCGTGATGGATGCGGGGCGAACCGGCCGATATCCAGCAGGTTCCTGAAAACCCCGACCATAATGACCCTATGACCGCACCGCGCATCCTCGTCGTCGACGACGAGCCGAACATCCGTGACCTGCTCATCACGAGCCTGCGTTTCGCCGGCTTCCAGGTCCGCGCCGTGACCAACGGAGCGCAGACGATCTCGGCCGTGCTCGAAGAGGAACCCGACCTCATCGTGCTCGATGTCATGCTCCCCGACATGAACGGCTTCAGCGTGACCAAACGGCTCCGTGGAGCCGGCTACACCGCGCCGATCCTGTTCCTCACCGCGAAAGACGAGACCGACGACAAGATCACCGGCCTCAACGCCGGCGGCGACGACTATGTCACCAAGCCCTTCAGCCTCGACGAGATCGTCGCGCGCATCCAGGCCATCCTGCGCCGCACGATGCAGGCCGACGAGGACTCGATCATCCGCGCCGGCGAGATCACGATGGACCAGGACACGCACGACGTGCAGGTGGGCGAGACCGCCATCGAGCTGAGCCCGACCGAGTTCAAGCTGCTGCGCTACCTCATGCTGAACCCGAACCGCGTGCTGTCCAAGGCGCAGATCCTCGATCACGTGTGGGAGTACGACTTCAACGGCGATGCCGGCATCGTCGAGAGCTACATCTCCTACCTCCGCCGCAAGATCGACCCGCACGCGACCGAGCCGCTCATCCAGACCAAGCGCGGGTTCGGCTACATGCTGAAGACGGGCAAGTCCGCCTGATCCGGCACACGACGCGGCGCACGGTCGCGGGAGGGGGCGGACACCCTGGGTTCTGAGACGGACGCCGTCACCCGTTGGTGGCGCGGCATCAGCCTGCGCGCGAAGGTCACCGGCGTCACGGTAACCCTGCTCGCGGTCGGGCTGTTCGCGGCCGGATTCGGCACGATGACGTTCCTGCGCAGCACGCTCTACAACAACATCGACGCGAGCGTGCGCGGCTACGCCTCGACCGACGCAGTGAGCGGCCTGATCGATGTCGTGGTCGAAGGCGGGCAGGTCTCGTTCACGCCGCGCGACGAAGACGACGTGCCGCCGACGCCGTACTTCGTAGCCGTCTACGGACCCGACGGCGCCCTCGAGGCGATCGCGGGCGGTTCGGGGGGCCTCGAACCGGACTTCCCCGACGAGTTCACCCTGCAGGCCACCGCCGCGCGGGGTCTGCAGCCGTTCGCCCTTCCCGACATCGAGGGCGACGAACGCTTCCTCGCGGCGGTCGACGTCTTCCAGCCCGACGGCGTCGGCGATCTCTTCACCCAGATGGTCGTCGTCTCGACCGCGTCGACCAATCAGGTCGTGGCGACCTTCCTCGGCATCTACGCCGTCATCTCCGTGGTCATCCTCGGCGCCGGCGCCCTCGGCACGAGGTGGCTGGTCACCCTGACGTTCCGCAGCCTCGGCCAGGTCGAAGACACCGCCATGTCGATCGCGGCGGGCGATTTCAGCCAGCGCATGACCGACATCGAGCCGCGCACCGAGGTCGGCCGCCTCAAGATCGCCATCAACACGATGCTCGGCCGCATCGACGCGGCCATCTCGCAGCGCGAAGCCACGGTGCGCCAGATGCGGCGCTTCATCGGCGACGCCAGCCACGAGCTGCGAACGCCCCTGGTCACCGTGCGCGGATACGCCGAGCTCTACCGGATGGGGGCGATCCCCACCGGTGACGACACCGCCCAGGCGATGGACCGCATCGAGAAGGAGGCCATCCGCATGGGCGTCCTCGTCGAGGACCTGCTGGCCCTGGCCCGCCTCGACGAGCGGCGCGACGTCGACATCGCTCCGGTCGACCTGCGTCCCATCGCCCGGGACGCCGCCCTCGACGTGCGCGCGACCTCGCCCCGTCGCACCGTCACGGTCATCGAGGCGATCGACGCCGTGCTCCCGGGAGGGGAACGCTCCGCGGACAGCCCCGACACCGCCGACGCCAAGAAGCGCAGCGCTCCGACCACCACCGCGATCGCCCGCGCCGGGGCGTCGCTTCTTCGCCGCCGCTCCCGGCAGAACGCGCAGACGGCCGCGGATCCCGACGCCGACACGCTGCCGATCGCCGTGCGACGCCCGCAGCCGGTCGTCAGCGGCGACGAGAACCGCATCCGGCAAGTGGTCGCCAACCTGCTGGGCAACGCCCGGCGCTTCACCGGCGACGACTCCCCCATCGAGTTGCGGGTCGGGGTCGACCCGGTCGCGGCCACGGGGTGGATCGAGGTGATCGACCACGGCGAGGGTGTGCCCGATCAGCTCAAGGACAAGATCTTCCAGCGGTTCTGGCGCGCCGACACATCGCGCACCCGGGAGACCGGCGGCACGGGCCTCGGCCTGTCGATCGTCGCATCGATCGTGGATGCCCTGCACGGCGACGTCGGCGTGCTCGATACCCCCGGCGGCGGCGCGACGTTCCGTGTGTCATTCCCGCTGGCCGAGCAGCGCGAGCCCGAGGAGCACCTGCTCATCGAGACCCAGCCGCTCCCGCGTCTCGAGCGCGACGCGCTCTGAACCTCTCCTCCCCACCGCCGACGGATGAGGCCCGCTCCACCGGGAGCGATCGACGCGTACGCCGCCGGTTCGCCCCGACCTAGCGTGGGGATCCCGAAGAGAAAGGGATGCTCCCATGGCAGTGTTCTCCGTGGAGAGTGCTACTTTCTCGTCGCCCAGCGGGGGATGATGTCGAGCCGGGCTGGTGCGTCGGCTCGGTGGACGATCACGCGGTCGATCAGTGCGCGCGCGATGCGGTTCTGCAGGGCGGGTGTGGAGTCCTTCCACCCTTCGACGAGCCGGGGGACCTCGAGCAGCAGGTTCGATTCCGGTATCGGCGCCGCTTGCGCGTAGCGCAGGCGCAGCCCTTTCAGATCATCGTTGACCTTCGCTTCGGTGGCGTCGTAGGCGGCCTGGGAGATCTTCTCGTCGAGGAGCTTGATCGTCAGGTTCGATAGGCGGTTCTCGGCGCGGAGGATGAGCTTCTCGATCGCAGCGCGGTCTTCGATGGAGGTGAGTCGGTCTCGCTTGGCGCGGTCGGCGGCTTCGGTGAGCAGCGCGGTCTGTTCGGGCAGTGCGAGCACCCAGGCCGCGACTTCACGCTCGGCTAGCTCGCGTGTGATGTGCACGGGTGTCGGGCAGTGGCCGCCGCGGGGTCTGCGCGCGCATCCGTAGTTGCCCTGCCCGCCGGTGCTGCGCACGGCCATCATCGGCCCGCCGCAGCCGGCGCACTTGAGGAGCCCGGAGAGCATGCGCACGGATCCTCGCGGCGGGCGTGTGGTGCTGGCGCGGCGGGCGAGGTATGCCTCCCACGTCGCCGGGTCGATAATCGGTTCGTGTGCGCCGGGGTGGAAGGTGCCCTTCGACCAGATGAGGCCGGCAGCGAAGCCTCGGTCGAGGTAGCGGGTGACGCCGGCGGTCTGCCATTCGAGTCCGTTGCGGGTGCGGTGGCCGTGGTCGTTGAGCCACCGGGTGATCGAGGCCATGCCGTTTCCTGCGATGGCGCGGCGGTACATCTCCCGGACGACGGGCGCGAGCGCTGGGTCTGGGGTGTAGGTCCGGTCGAGCGTGTAGCCGAAGCGGGGGCGACCGGTGCCGGGGAGCCCGTCGCGAACGCGCCGCTCGAGGGTTTCTTTCCATCCCTCGCCGATCAGCTCGGCCTGGTAGGCGTTGAGCTCTCCGAGCATGCCGCGAGCGAACCGCCCCGACGCGGTGTGGTTGTCGACGGGCTCGGTGGCGCTGATGAGGTTGCCGCCGACTGTGTCGACTCGGTCGACCGCGGTGGCCCACCGGAGGCGGTTGCGGGCGGTGCGGGAGAACTTCCACACGATGATGGTGTCGAACTCGCCGGCTTCCATGCGGGTGATGGCCTGGTCGAGGCGCGCCCACCACGCGGAGCGGGCGCGGGAGCCGGATTCGTCGATGCCTTCCACCCAGTCGACGATGCTGATGCCGTTCGCGGCGGCGTAGGTGTCGATCGAGTGCCGTTGCACGTCGGGTGAGGTCATGCCGTCGCGCTCTTTGGAAACGCGGATCAGCGCGAGCGCGCGGCGCGGCGCGGCGGCCGGGCGGCGGATCGGCGCGACGGTCATCATGCGACGACCCGGTGTTCGTATTGGCCGACGCCGAGCCGCGGTCGCACGTAGGTCGTGTCGCCGACACGGAGGAGGATGCGCTGGAACGCCTCGACAATCTCGACGGTGACGTCGAGTTCCACGGCCATCGCGGCCATGTGCCCGTGGAGGTATGATTCAGCATCGGCGTATGCGTCGGGGTCGATGAGTCGCAGGGCCGCCCATTCGTTCGCGCGACGTTCCTGTGTCGCGCGCGCCGGCCCGAAGGGGGTCGGCTCGTCTCCGAAGATGTGGTGCGCGATCTCGTGGGCGAGAACGGACCGGGCGACGCGGCGCGGCATTCCCGGGTCGAGGCGGATCGTGCTCGATCCCGCGTGGTAGCCGCCGATGTGGCGGCCCTTCTTCTCGATCACGTGGAGTCCGAGTTCGCGGGCGTAGTCGAGCAGTTGGTGCATCCTGGTCCCCCGATCAGGAGTCGTATTTGTCTTCGGTGTCGTCCGGGTTCCACGTGATGCTTTCCGCGGCGACTTCCTCAAGATCATGCGCAGGGGTTGCGACAGTCGGGCGCGGGCGCAACTGCGTGACGTTCGCGGGCTCGGTGTCGGCCGCGTCGAAGCGCTCTTCGGCGCGGCGGACGATGGTGGACGCGTCGACGCCGAGGGTGTCGGCGATGCGGAACAGGGTGGGCATCGAGAGGGGTCGTTCACCCTTCACCCAGCGGTCGAGCGTTTCACGGTTGATGCCGCTTTTGCGCGCGATGCTCGCGACGGTTTCGTCGGCTGCGGCGATCTCCGCTCGGACCTGAGCGGCGATCGTCTGACCGAACCGGTCCGCATCCTGCTTATTAGCCATACGGCCAACCATATGACCACTGCGGCTACAAAAACAAGCCGAATTCAGCATGTATCAATCTTGACGCTACCGACCTCTCGATGTAACTTAGCCATATGGCTACACAAGCAAGCCGCACGGCTGACATAGGTCGCGAAGTCGCGACTCTCGTGCTCGCGGCGATCGGTGACGCGGGGCTCTCGAAGTCTAAGGTCGCCGACCTCTCGGGCATCCCCTACTCGACGCTGAACCGCAAGCTCATGGGCCGCGGCGAGTTCTCGTTCGAGGAGCTCTACCTGCTCGCGGAAGCGACCGGGCGCCGCCCGTCCGACTTCACGCCGAGCGCTTTCGCACAGGTGGCGTGATGCCGACGTTCGAGGAGTGCATGCGTGAGGCGTACGAGGAGTACGTCCGCGGGTGGCTCGACGAACACATGCCGACCGCCGCCTGAGAAACGGAAACGGCGCCCCCTGGCCGGGACGCCGCCTCACAAGAAAGGAGCCAAGCAAGTGGCTCAACACACCATGGTACAGACCCAGCTCGGGGACGCGCTGCGCCGCCTCGCGGACCGCGTCGACGGGGCGCCCGCTCTGGCGGGTGCGAAGAAGTACCCGACCGTCCCGGCGCAGATCGACTTCACCGTGCGCACTCGCGACGTTGTCGCGGTCCTCGCGCAGGACTTCGGTGCCCCGGTGCACACACACCACGGCGAGCAGGGGCTGCGGTCGTTCTTCGACGTGGACTGTGGCGGCGTCGTCCTCCACGTCTTCGCGTTCGAAGGGAGCGTGTGATGTCGTCGGCGGCGACGTTGGAGCGCGCCGCGATCCGCTCCGGGAACGACTGGGTCGTGATGACCGAGGACGAGCGCGCCGCGTATGAGGCGTGGCGGGATCAGGCCACGCACCGGGCGGGTTCGGCGCAGCAGCGGGCTTTCATCGCCGGGATGCGCGCCGAGCGGGCCGCGGCGGCGTCGTGGGAGCGGATGACGCCTGGCGAGCGTGCCGACCACCGTGAAGCGTGCCCTGACCTGTGCCCCGCGTGTGAGGAGCATCGCCCGTTCGGTGAGTGCATCACGTGCGGGAAGGAATCGGAAGCGGTCGGCGTCGACGAGCTGTCGGTGTGTTGCGGGTCGAAGGTCCACCTGAGCCCGTTCGACCCGTGGAGCATCCGATGATCCGCGACATTCTCGCGTGGATGTGCCTGTTCGCCGGCGGCTTCCTCCTCGGCAGCGACATTGCTCGACTGCAGATCACCGGCATATCCGCTGCAGCACTCCTCCTTCTCGTCGCCGCGGTCTGGCTGTTCGGGGCATTCCGCCCCGAGTTCTGGTTCGGCGACATCTCCGAAGACCACCCCGACGCGCTCGGCTCACTCGACCTTGCTGAGCGCGCACACCGACAGGAAACCCACCAGTGAACACTCCCACCATCGATCAGCCCATCAAGATTGACTCCCGCTGGGAGCAGACCACGATCACCCATTCGGGCCGCAAGCTCGTGCGCGTCGTCGAGGTCATCGGTCGTCCGACTCTGTCGTCGCCGGTGAACCTCCGGATCGTCCGCAACGACGCCCACCCGCACCGTGAGGGCAAGACGACGTCGCTGCGCGCGTCGGTGCTCCGCGCGAACTACCGGGCGGTGGCGTGATGGCTCAGACGTTCAGCGTAGAGAACTTCAAGGGTGTCCGGGAGATCTCCCTCTCCCCCACGGGCTCGCTCGTGGTCATCGCCGGCGGGAACGGCGCCGGGAAGTCGAGCTTCATCGACGCATTCGTGGAGCTTTTCGACCCGAAGGGCACACGTCTCACACCGAAGCCGATCCGTGACGGCGAGTCGGAAGCGCGTGCGGAGTTCACCGACACCGACCTGGGTGTGCGGATCGTGCGCACCTGGAAGAAGGAAGACGCCGGAAAGCTCGAGGTGTTCGCGCTCGATGGTGCGAAGTACTCGAAGCCCGCCGAAGTGGTCGCGTCGCTGACGGGCGGGCTGATCTTCGACCCGGTGCAGTTCCTCAGCCTCGACGAGAAGCGGCAGCGTGACGCGCTGCTCGCGAAGGTGGATCTGCCAATCGACCTGGACGAGGTGGCGCGGGAGAGGGCGGGCGCGGAGGAGCGTCGCCGGGATGCTGGCCGGGAGGTGAAGCGTCTGCAGGGCGCGCTGTCGACAATGACGGCACCGGCGCCTGGCACGCCGACGGAGGAGGTGTCGGCCGCCGACATCATCGCCGAGCTGCGAGCTGGCAACGACCAGAACCGACGCGTGATCGATGCGCAGAACGAGTGCATCGTCCTCGATCGCCGCATCGAGGATCTCGAGGCTCAGCTCGCGTCGGCTCGTGGTCGCGCCGCCGATCTCGCCAAGATCGCGGCTGAGGACCAAGTCGACGTTGAGGCGATCCGTGAGCGTCTGGACGCGGTCGAGGAGTCGAACGCTGGGGTGCGCGCCGCGGCAGAGTACTCCCGGACGGCGTCGGCCGCGTCGACCGCCGCGTCGGAGTACGCCGCAGCACAAGATGACCTCGACGAGATCGAGGAGCGGAAGCGCGCCGCACTCGCGTCGGCGACGTTCCCGGTCGATGGCCTCTCGGTCGATGAGTCCGGGGTGACGTTCGACGGGGTGCCGTTCCGGCAGACGAACACGGCCACGCAACGGAAGGTCGCGTTCGCGATCGCCACCGCGGGTGACCCGAAGCTGAAGCTCGTCATCGTCCGCGACGGCGACCTCCTCGACGCCGACAGTCTCGCCGCCGTCCGTGAAGTGGGCAAGGAGCGCGGCTACACGGTGCTGGTGGAGCGTGACCGGGATGAGTCTCGGGAGATCGGCTTCACGATCGAGGACGGAGCACTCGCATGAGCGGGCGCATCGACCACGCCGCCGAAGCGCGTCAGCACATCGAGTGGGCTCACGAGCGTCAGTCTGAAGAGGGCATCACGGACCGCTCCGTCACTGACACCGCGCTGATCGCGCAGGCCGAGGCGACCCTCGCACTCGCGGAGCAGCAGCGCATCGCGAACGTCATCGCTCTCGGCCAGTTCCGGGTGATGCCTTCCGATCTGCCGTGGTTCCGGCACCTCGTCATCCAGCCGAGCGGTGACGTCGGCATTGACCTCACCGACGAGGTCCGAACGGGGCTGGGACTGTGAGCGGGCTCGCAACGCTGGACCGCACTCTCGCGGATACCGCCGACCGGGATTCGTGGCTGCAGGTGCACGAGCGGGTGATCGGCTCGTCGACGGCGGGGAAGTTCGCGAAGCGCTCGTCGGTGGAGACGTACGTGCGGCAGATCCTCGCGCCGCGCACCTTCTCTGGGAACGGGTCGACGGAGCGGGGAAACCTCTGGGAACCCGCACTCCTCGCCGCCGCCGGGGCGTCCCCGAACAGCCTGTTCATCCACCACCCCGACCAGCCCCGATTCGGCGCGACGGTCGACGGCACGAAGCGCACCGCAGACGGCTTCGCGATCGTGGAGACGAAAACGAAGAACAACCGCATCGTGTCGTCGCCCACCCCGTACGAGGTGCGACAGCTCGCCTGGCAGCTGTACTGCATCCCGGAAGCCGTCCGAGCGGAGTGGTGGTGGGGCGAGATCGTCGAAGATCCCCGCTCCCCCGACGGGTGGCGTCTCCGCCGGCCCCCGCAGCATCTCGTGTTCGAGCGGGATCACCCGGCGATCGTGCTCGCCACCGACCTGATCGTGCCCATCGCGCACGACGTTCTCGCCGCGCTCAATGCGGCCGCTCTCGCGGAGGTTCCGTTCTGATGACTGATCTTGCACTGCCCACGTCGGTTCGCCCCGATACGTGGAACGAAGACACCGCGGCGATGATGGAGTTCGCCGGACTCACCTGGGTCGAGCAGCGCCCTGACCCCCAGAATCCGGGGACTCCACAGCGGGTGCGCATGTACGCGCCTCCCGGGATCATGGCCGCCTTCATCGGCGCGTGCCGCCGCACTGGCCTGGACCCGACGGCGAAGCAGATCTACGCCGCCGTCATGGGTGGAAAGTGGACGATCCTCGTCGGCATCGACGGGATGCGGGTCGTCGCGCAGCGCACCGGCCAGTACGACGGCCAGGATCCGATCGAGTGGCTCGCCGAGGAGAACGGCCGGTGGACGACCGTCCCGCCCAGGGCGCCGTACGCCGCACGCGCCCGGATCTTCCGCAAGGGAGTCGGCCGGCCGCTCGAGCAGACGGTGACCCTGCAGGAGTTCGGCGGCAAGGGCGGCAACTGGGACAAGCGGCCCTCCCACATGCTCGGCATCCGCGCTGAGTCGCATGGATTCCGGCGCGCGTTCCCGATGGAGCTTGCGGGGCTCTACACACCGGAGGACTTCGAGACCGACAGCGTCGACACGAGTGACGCGCCCTGGGAGAACGCACCCGTCGATCAGGACTGGCTCACGCTGATCGCCGAAGCGAGCGACAGTGAGGCGCTGGCGCAGATCGGCGCTCGGATCGCGGAGAGCGAGCAGGGCACCGACAAGATCCGCGCCGCGTACCGTGCCCGGTCGGCTGTGCTCGCCGCCGAAGCGAACACCGAAGACGCCGACGTCGTCGACGAGGCGGCGCCGGATGAGACCCCCGTCGAGGATGCCACCCCCCAGGACGCTCCCCCCGCGTCGGCATCCTCGATGGGCCCCGAACCCACGCAGGAGGAGTACGAGGCCGCGGAGGCCGCACGCTTCGACGCTGAGCACGGCGGCGACTCGTGACCGACATCGCGAACCTCTCCACCGGGGAGATCGTCGAGTACGAGCCGGTGTCGCCCCTGGAGCTGGAGATGATGATCCGCGAACTCGGCGACCGCCTGGAGCGCGCCGTTCCCGTGATCAAGCAGCTATGGGCCGACCGGTACTCCGCCGAGCGGAAGTACATCGAGGAGCGCGCGAAGGCGGTCATTCGGTCGACGGAGCCGACGGTCACCCGTCAGCGCGCCGAGGCGGATCTCGCGTCTCTGCCGTACAAGCACGACTTCGACTCGGCGAAGGAGACGCTGCACGCCGCGGAGGAGCTGCAGAAGGCGCTCACGGCGAAGCTGTACGGCTACCTCAACCTCAACAAGGTCAACGCCGCCGCCTACCAGGTGGGCGGGGTCGGCCGATGAAGACCACCCACAGAAAGGGAGACCAGGTGGATACCCAGAAGAAGGACGAGAACCGGCCGCCGAGCTTCGCGGCAATGCTCGCGCAGGTGCGTCCCCGCACCGACGTGGAGGCCGCCGAGACGCTGCGGAAGGTCATCGAGGCGGTGAAGGCGACCGGGAAGACCGGGTCGATCACGATCCGCCTGGACGTGAAGCCGGCCGACGGGCTCAACGAGGCCGTGGTCGTTTACGACCGCATCACCCAGAAGGTGCCGGAGAAGACCCGTGAGGGCTCGATGGCGTTCGTCACCCGTGACGGTGACCTGTCGCGTACGGACCCGTCCGCGATGCCCCTGTTCGACGACGAGGACATTCGCGACGCCGGCGCGCATGTCGACCCGAAGACCGGTGAGATCAAGGAGGCCCCGGAGGCATGAACGAACTGGAAGCCATCGCGGGTGGAACGGAGGCCGCTGTCGTCTCCGACCTCGCACAGCAGGCGCTGAAGCCGCAGCCGGTGCACCCTGCCGAACTGTACGTCCTCCCGGACGGGCGCGGCGGCGTGCGGGTCGTATCGACCGACGAGTACAGCACCGCACCTCGCCACACCGCCGCGGCACGAGTGGTGACGGATGCGGCGTCATTCGTCGCGTACGTGAACCGTCACCGCCGCCCCGGCACGGAGATCTACGCGCACACGAACAGCTCGTCGGTGGTCGCTGTGATCGACTCCCACGAGCCGGTCACGGAGGAGGCGTTCCTGCCCGGCTGGCAGAAACACACCCTCCGGCTCGCGCTCGAGAAGTCGAAGCCTTGGCTCGCGTGGGAGAAGGCAGACGGGCACCTGTTCGCGCAGGACGAGTTCGCTGACTTCCTCGACGATCAGTGGTCCGATGTCATCGACCCCGCACCCGCGGTGCTCGTCGACATCGCGACCACGTTCCACGCGAAGACGAACGTCGACTTCAACGGCGGCGTGCGACTCGACTCCGGTGACGTGAAGCTCACGTTCGAGGAGAAGACGACCGCGAAGGCCGGGCAGAAGGGCGACATCGAGATCCCGAAGAAGATCCAGCTCGCGCTCCGCCCGTACGTCGGCGGCCCGATCTACTCCATCTGGGCGCACTTCCGGTACCGGCTCCGCGGCGGGCAGGTGCTCCTCGGGTTCAAGCTCGAACGCCCGGAGACGGTGCTGGATGCCGCGTTCGCGGACATCGTGACGGAGATCCGTGAGGGCCGCACCGACAAGCGCGACGGTGTCGAGACGCGCGTGCACGACGGCATCGGTGACGTGCCGATCTTCAACGGCAAGCCGTCGTCCTGACCGGTCGCTGCGCGTAGCAGGCGCAGCGCATGAACCGGGGACCGGCCGAGTAGCAGTCGGCCGGTCCCCTCCACCCACACATCGCATTCCCTTGACCAGGAGTCTCAGCGTGAGCTTTCCCTACTCTGGCGCACCCACATCGCAGGCGCCAGCCGACCGCATCTACGTCGGCCTCGACCTCTCCCTCACCTCCACCGGCGTCGCGATCATCCACGGCGACACCACGACCGTGCAGCGCATCACCTCGAAAGGCCGCAAGGGCGCGACCTCCGCCGAGCAGACCGAACGCCTCGTCGACATCGTCGAACGCATCGCCGCCGTCGTCCCGGTCAGCGACCACACCCGCATCGCCATCGAAGGGCCCTCATTCGGATCGACCGGCTCGGCGGCGCACATCATCGCCGGACTCTGGTGGCTCGTGCGCCGGTATCTCCGCGACGAAGACGTCGTGATCGTCCCGCCGGGCACCGTGAAGAAGTACGCGACCGGATCAGGCACCGCTCAGAAAGACGCCGTGCTCGCCGCTGTCGTCCGCCGCTACCCCCACGTCGACGTGACGGGCAACGACGAAGCCGACGCGCTCGTGCTCGCAGCGATCGCAGCCCGCCTCGACGGACACCCGGTTGACGAGATCCCGGCCGCGCACGTGGCGACGCTCACCAAGGCGGTGCAGCGATGAACGTCCCCTGGAGGCACATCCAGTTCACCGAAACCTGTTGGCTCTGGACTGGCCCCGTCCACAAGCGCTACGGGAAGTACGGCGGAACCACAGCGCACCGCCATGTTTTCCGCGCGCTCGGCGGGGAGATCCCCGAGGGTCTGGAGCTTGACCACCTCTGCATGAAGCCGCTCTGTGTAAACCCGGATCACCTCGAGCCCGTCACCCG
The DNA here is from genome assembly GCF_002358725.1 of Microbacterium sp. UBA3394. Classification (NCBI taxonomy): domain Bacteria; kingdom Bacillati; phylum Actinomycetota; class Actinomycetes; order Micrococcales; family Microbacteriaceae; genus Microbacterium; species Microbacterium sp. UBA3394. The sequence continues at coordinate 2,911 of NZ_DEPK01000283.1, read as the reverse complement.
CGCGGAGAACGTCCGCCGACGCCGCGAGGCCTATACGGAGTGTTCGAACGGGCACGCCTATACGCCCGCGAACACTTACATCCGCCCGGACGGAGCCCGTGACTGCCGCGCGTGCATTCGGGTTCGGGTGGCCGCGTACAAGCGCCGCCAGGCCGGAGTAGCAGCATGAGCGCGCTCAAGTCGCCGATCCAGTACTTCGGCGCGAAACAGCAGATCGCGGACAAGATCGTCGCCCTCATGCCCGCGCACCAGGGATACATCGAGCCCTACGCCGGAAGCCTCTCGGTGCTGCTCGCCAAGCCCCAATCGAAGATCGAGGTCGCTAACGATCTCGATCACCGGCTGATGACATTCTGGCGAGTCCTCCGAGACCGACCCGACGAGCTGCTCCACGCCGCAGAGCTGACGCCGCACTCGCGCGCAGAACTCGACAGAGCGGCCGCTCTCGATGAGGACGTCGACGAGCTCGAAGCCGCCCGACAGGTGTGGGTGCTTCTCACGCAAGGCCGCTCACGCACGATGAAGCGCACCGGGTGGAGGTTCTATGCCGACCCGCAGGGCACGAGCGCCTCATTCGGAGCCACGTACATGAACGCCTATCGGAGCCGGATCGGGCCAGCGTTCGATCGACTCCGCGCGGTCTCGCTCGAGTGCAGGCCAGCGCTAGACGTCATTGAGCAATACGGCGCGTTCCCCGACAATCTGCTCTACGTCGACCCGCCATACGTCCACACCACCCGGCAAGGCGCGCGCTATTCGCACGAGATGACGGACGAAGATCACCGCGATCTCGCAGACGCGCTGCATAGAGCACGTGGACCCGTGCTGCTATCCGGGTATGCGTCGGACCTCTACGAGTGCCTCTACCCGGAGTGGCATCAGATCCGAATATCGGCGAGGAGTGACAACGCGGTGAAGCGCGACGTCGTCGAGGTCGTGTGGTCGAACCGCCCAGTCGGCGACCAATACCTGTGGAGCGACATCGCATGACCGCTGTGAAGACGCTCGTGCTCCGCTGCGACAAGCCCGCGTGCGGTGAGAAGGTCCACGCCCGCCCCGACGAGGACGTGACGGCGCTTCGACGCCGAGCGGCCGCTGAGCGGGGTTGGCGGTCGACACCGTCGTTCGATCAGGGCGGCCACTCAGACCGGTGCAGGTTCCACGCATGAGCGACCTGTTCAGCGCTGTCGCGCCCGAAACCCTGCCCCACGAGCCGCCGGCGTCCCGGTGCCGCCGCTCGTGCTGCTGGACACCTCTCGGCCACTCCACGGCCGCGACGTCCTGCACCTGCCACGAAGGAGACCCCATGGCCGACCAGGTGCCGATCCCGATGCTGCGGAAACTGAACGCCCGCGACGGGCACCACTGCATCATGACCGCGACGGAATCCGACCGTCTCGTGCCCCAACACCGGCAGGGAGGGATGGGCGGGCGACGCAACAAGCACCGCCTGGCGAACCTGCTGTGGCTCGACAGCATCGCGAACGGGCTGATCGAGTCCGACCCGCGGCTGCAGGCGGTCGCGAAAGCGTGGGGCGTGAAGGTCAGCCTCCACGCGAACGTGGAAGAGATCCCCGTGTTCCGTCCGCACATGGGCCAGTGGTTCCGGCTCGTCGGCGAGACCCGGATCCCGATCACAGCGCTCGAGGCTTTGGACCGGATGCACGCGTTCTACGGCGACGAGTACTTCGTCTGGAAGGCGGCGGCTGACCGGTCGGTGCACGAGGTTGCTCTCGCCGCGAGGGGGGTGCGCTGATGGCCGCCGGGCTCCCGTGGGTGCGTATCGACAGTGACCTCGCGCAGAACCCGAAAGTCGCGGATCTGGCGGCCGAGCATGGACAGCGAGGGCTCGCGGCAGCGTTCGTGTTCGTCTGTTCCATCGGGCACTGCGCGGCACACAACACCGACGGGGAGATCAGGAAGGCGATGCTCCCGTTCATCCACGGCACCCCAGCACTGGCGCGACTGCTTGTCGACGTGGGCCTGTGGGAGGTCGCGGAGAAAGGGTGGCGGGTCGCGAAGTACGCCGAGCACCAGCCGACTGCTGAGTCGCGCGAGGCGGCGGCTCAGCGTCGAAGCGATGCGGCACGCACTGCGGCGAACGCGAGGTGGGGCAATGCGTAAAGGATGCGTGGCGCATGCGGCATCGCATAACCGCATGATGCGTCTCTCATGCCACGGGACGGGACGGTACGGGACGGAACGTAAGAGCCACCAAGACACCGCACAGAATCGTCGCCTTTCAGATGCGGCCGGGGCTGTGGATAACCGGTCGGTGGTCGCGCGATGAGGGTCGAACTGAACCTGCCCGACAAGGTCTGGGCCGCGTGCCTGAACGTCGCAGAGCAGAACCACACGAGCGTCGCCCGTGTCGTCGAGGCCGCGATCCGGGACGCTATCCGCCCGTCGTCGATCGCGAAGCTCCAAACCGAAGCGAGACGCAACCAGATCTTGCAGGCGTGGGGCGACGGCCTCACGGACCGGGTGATCGCGGAACGTACCGGCGAGCTGGTGCAGTACGTCGCCGCGACACGACGCAAGGCGGGACTTCCCGCGAACATCCAACGCCGGGCGACCGGCACCAACGAGAGAAAGACAGCATGACCGGAGAAACGATCATCACCGTCGTCGGCAACCTGACCGCCGACCCGGAGCTGCGCTACACGCAGAACGGACTTCCCGTCGCGAACTTCACGATCGCGTCGACGCCGCGCACCTTCGACCGCCAGGCGAACGAGTGGAAGGACGGCGAAGCGCTGTTCCTCCGCGCGTCCTGCTGGCGCGACTTCGCCGAGCACGTGGCCGGTTCGATGACCAAGGGCATGCGCGTCATCGCCCAGGGTCGTCTGCGCCAGCGGTCCTACCAGGACCGCGAGGGCAACAACCGCACCGCCATCGAGCTCGAGGTCGA
>NZ_DEPK01000009.1:18839-28608 GCF_002358725.1 Microbacterium sp. UBA3394 | reverse complement strand
ACCACACCCCGGGCGTGTCGTGAGCGTTCAGGCCTCGATGAAGAGACCCGCGAGCGTCTTCTTGCCGCGACGCAGCACCGCCAGCCCGCCCGGCAGATCGCCGGAGACACCGGCTGAATCGTCGGCCACCTTGACGCCGTTCATCGCAACACCGCCCTGGGCGATGGCGCGACGCGCCTCCGACAGGCTGGAGACCAGTCCGGTCGCGACCAGCGCGTCGACGACGGAGCTACCGGGCTCGACCGACGCGTGCGGCAACTCCCGAAGAGCCTGACGCAGGGCTACGGGGTCGAGTGCCGTCAGATCCCCCTTGCCGAAGAGCGCGTCCGACGCAGCGACCACCGCATCCGTGGTCTCGACACCGTGCACGAGCGCAGAAACCTCGAGTGCGAGTCGGCGCTGTGCGGCACGGCGGAACGGCTCCTTCTCGACGAGCTCCTCGTACTGTGCGATCTCTGCGCGGGTGAGGAACGTGAAGACCTTCAGACGTTCGATCACATCACGGTCATCGGTATTGAGCCAGAACTGGTAGAAGGCGTACGGGCTCGTGAGTTCTGCGTCGATCCAGATCGCGTTGCCCTCGCTCTTGCCGAACTTCGTCCCGTCGCTGTTCGTGATCAACGGCGTTCCGATCGCGTGCACGGAGACGCCCTCGACGCGATGGACCAGGTCGGTGCCGCTGGTGAGATTGCCCCACTGGTCACTGCCCCCGGTCTGCAGCAGGCAGCCGTACTGGCGGTAGAGCTCGAGGAAGTCCAGCCCCTGCAGGATCTGGTAGCTGAACTCGGTGTAGCTGATGCCGGCGTCGGAGTTCAGACGCGCGCTCACCGCATCCTTCTTGATCATCGTGCCGACGCGGTAGTGCTTGCCGATCTCGCGCAGGAAGTCGATGGCTGACAGCGGGGCCGTCCAGTCGAGATTGTTCACCATGCGCGCGGCATTCGCACCCTCGAAGCTCAGGTAGCGCTCGACCTGTGCCCGAAGCCTCTCGACCCACTCCGCGACGGTCTCGCGCGTGTTGAGCGTGCGCTCCGCGGTGGGACGAGGGTCTCCGATGAGCCCGGTCGAGCCACCGACGAGGCCGAGGGGACGGTGGCCGGCCAACTGAAGACGGCGCATGGTCAGCAGCTGCACGAGATGACCGAGATGGAGGCTCGGAGCAGTCGGGTCGAAGCCGCAGTAGTACGTGATCGGATCCCCGGCGAGCAGCGCGCGAAGCGCATCCTGATCGGTGGACACCTGCACGAGACCCCGCCACACCAGTTCGTCCCAGACGTTCTCGAACGTCGGGTCGTTCGTGGGGGTCACCGCTTTCACAACGGTTTCAGACACCGTGAAAGGCTATCAGCGAGCGTATCGGCTCCAGACTCACGTCCGGGACTCTTTAGCTTATAGACTATATATGACCTTGATTATGCTTTTTAGCTAAACTGCTTCGCATGTTCGTCCTGACGATCGACCAGCGAGACAGCCGCCGCGGCGCTGATCTCGTGCCCGCCGCCCTCGACGGCCTCACCGAACTCGGGGGCGACGGCTGGGCGGCGAGACCCGAACGTACCGCGGGTGACGAGATGCAGATGGCGACGACCGACGCGGCGCTGGCGCTCCGTGTTCTCCTGACGAGCACGAGGAGCGGAGCCTGGAGCGTCGGCGTCGGCGTCGGCGCGGTGGAGGCGCCGCTCCCCCGCAGCGTGCGTGCCGGCCGGGGAGCGGCGTTCATCGCCGCTCGTGACGCGGTCGACCGCGCCAAGACCACGGCCCTGCGGTGTGCGGTCTCCGGCGGCGCCGCTGCCCAGGACGGCGAGGCCCTCGTGCACCTCCTCGTCGACGTGCGGGACCGGCGCAGCGACGAGGGATGGGAGGTCTACGACCTGCTCGCCGAGGGACTCACCCAGCGCGAGGCCGCCGAGCGGCTGGGCATCAGCGCCGGAGCAGTGAGCCTGCGGGCGAAGGCCGCTGCGCTCCGCCTCGAAGAAGCCGCTGTCCCCGCACTCGTCCACGTGTTGGAACGCGCCGACAGCAGCGCCGAGGACGAGCCCGCATGACAGACTGACGCCATGATGCTGCCGGAGTCGCTTGCGACCGCTACCGTATCGGCGGGCCTCCTGCTCGGCATGGCGATGGCGCTCATCGCCGTGATCGTGACGACGCGTCGCTCGTCGGCGGTGTTCGTCATGATCGCCGCGGCCATCGTCGCGGCGATGCTCATCACCGTCGTCGTCGTCCCGACCGACGTGCCGCTCCCGATCGCGCTGCCCCTCGCTCTCCTCGGCGCGTCGGTCGCCGTCGTCGGAGGAAATCCGCTGACTCGCGAGGTGCTCCGTCTCGCCACCAAGGGCACCGTCCGCGACGGCGAGCACGGCGGAATCCTTCTGCGTTCCGCACGGGAGGATGACGCCGCCGCGGTCCGCGAGGTGCTCCTCGGGGGGACGACGATCGGGTATCTGGAGCGCGTCGCGACGACACTCACGATTCTCGTCGGCTTTCCGGAAGGTCTCGCCGTCGTCGTCGCCCTCAAGGGCATCGGACGCTTCTCGGAACTCGCGTCTGCGGAGGCGCGGGAACGGTTCATCATCGGAACGCTCGCGAGCCTCGTGTGGGCGAGCGCCGTCGCGGCCACCGTGCGCCTCGCGATCTGGTAGGCCGCGCCGCGCGGGTCAGATTCCCAGGGCGTGAGCCGCGGTCTGCGAACGCTCGATGAGTTCCACGCGCTGCTCAGCGACCCGCACCGGCGCCGTGCCGCCGACCCCGAGGCGGCTGCCGACCGAACCCTCGACCGTCAGCACGTCGCGAACCTCCGGCGTCAGATGGGGCGAGACGGCGGCCAGCACCTCGTCCGAGGCCTCGTGCAGCTCGATCTCACGATCCTCGCACGCACGCACGAGGCTGCCCGAGATCTCATGCGCCTCGCGGAAGGGCACCCCCTGCTTGACGAGCCATTCCGCGACGTCGGTGGCCAGCGAGAAGCCGGCAGGGGCCAGTTCGGCCATCCGCGACGTATCGAAGCGCAGCGTGGCGACCATGCCCGCGAAAGCCGGCAGGACGAGCTCGAGGGTGGCGACCGAGTCGAAGACGGGCTCCTTGTCTTCCTGAAGGTCGCGGTTGTACGCGATCGGCAGCCCCTTGAGGGTCGCGAGCAGGCCGGTCAGATTGCCGATCAGGCGCCCAGACTTGCCGCGGGCCAACTCGGCGATGTCGGGGTTCTTCTTCTGGGGCATGATGCTCGACCCGGTCGAGTATCCGTCGTCGAGCGTCACGAATCCGAACTCGCGGGTGTTCCAGAGGATGATCTCCTCCGACAGCCTCGACAGATCGACGCCGATCATCGCCGCGATGAAAGCGAATTCCGCCACGACGTCACGGGACGACGTGCCGTCGAGGGAGTTCTCCGCCGGGCGCGCCAGGCCGAGTTCGTCGGCGACGAGCTGCGGGTCGAGCCCGAGCGTCGATCCGGCGAGCGCGCCGCCCCCGTACGGCGAGACGGAGGCGCGGACGGACCAGTCGCGCAGGCGCTCGAGATCGCGCACGAGAGGCCAGGCGTGCGCCTGGAGGTGATGCGCCAGCAGGACCGGCTGCGCGTGCTGAAGGTGTGTTCGCCCGGGCATGATGGCATCCGGGTGCGCCTCGGCCTGCGAAGTGAGCGCATCGATGACACGGAGGATGTCGCGCGCGATCGTGCGTGAGTGATCCAGCAGGTAAAGCCGCACGAGGGTGGCGATCTGGTCGTTGCGACTGCGACCGGCACGGAGCTTCCCGCCGAGGTGAGCACCGACCTCCGCGATCAGCGCCGCTTCGAGGGCGCCGTGCACATCTTCGTCGTGCGGAGCCGGAAGCAACGTGCCGTCGGCCACACGTCGAGCGAGAGCATCCAACCCCGCGTGCATCGCGACTTCCTCGTCCGCCGTGAGATACCCCGCAGCGGCGAGCGCCTTGGCGTGGGCATGGGAACCGGCGAGGTCATACGGCGCCATCGCCCAGTCGAAGTGGGTGGAACGGCTCAAGGCCTCCAGCTCGGGCGACGGACCCGTCGCGAAGCGTGCTCCCCAGAGGGCGCCCTCGTTCGTGCCTTCGGTCTTGCTCTCACTCACCGTGTCAGCCTAGCGAGGTCCGAGACGGGTCTCCGCCGCCGTGTCCGCACGACCGGGCACGAGCACTCGCGTGACCCGGTCGGTCGCCGCCTCCAGCGGTCCGCGTCCGATCGTCAGCGCCCAGACGGTCGCGGCGACGATCAGGACCGCCGTGATCGGCCAGAACGGGTCGAGGTCGCGGAAGCCCTGAAGGTCGGACGGATCCCCCAGGATCACCGCCGCTGCGATCGCCCAGATCACGAGCTGCGCGGTGTACGCACTCAGCGGCATCGCTCCGACGGCGCGCACGGGCAGGACGATCCACCCCGCCGGGCTCATCACGCTCCCCCGCCACCAGGGACCGCACACCAGCACGCACCCGCCGATGACGGCGAGCGCGAAACCTCCGGAACCGATGACCTCCAGCAGCCCGCTCGAATGCGGTCGAGCAGTCCACACCGCGCCGCCGAAGGAGGTCCACTCGTCGGCCGCGGCGAGCCCGCTCGCAGCATTCAGCCCGTAGCCGAGGGCAGCGAGAGCTCCGCCGGCGAGCACAGCGCCGACCTGGACGCTCCTGCGCTGCAGACCCGCGCGCGCGATGCCGAGGCCAGCCAGCACGAAGGCCATCCACACGGGGAACGGATACTGCCATCCGATCATGAGCGCGGCGGATTCGCCGATCGGCGTGCCCCAGAACGGGAGGGCATCCAGCAGGACCTGTGCGAACGGCATCACCACGGCGAGCACGGCTGCCAGGACGAGCACGACGCGGGCGGACAGGGTGAGAGCGGGCAGCGCGAGCAGGAACAGCACCGCATATGCCGGGAGGATGACGTAGACGGGCACGCCGGTTCCGATCAGGAGAACCCCGAGCACCCACAGCAGCGCTGCACGCAGCGCGATCCGGCGTCGTGCAACACCCATGGCTGCGCCGCGGGCCGGATGACGCCCTCCCGTCATGAGGCCGAGCGACACGCCGGCAAGCGTCGCGAAGAGAATCGATGACCGTCCGGCTGCGATGTTCGACCAGGTCGACGGATCGGCGAGGACCACGTCGTCCCCCAGCCAGAGCAGGTGCGCCGCCAGCATCCCGATGATCGCCAGCCCGCGGGCGAAGTCGAGGCCGGCGATGCGGCCCGCACCGTTCAGCTGGATCCCGTTGCGCGACAGGCGCGGACGAACCGCTCCGGTCGCATCCGATGCCGGATCGGTCACCTATCCTCCATCCCGCCCCGTCAGCCCTGACGCAGAAGCCAGACCAGCAGGGCCTTCTGCGCGTGCAGGCGATTCTCCGCCTCGTCCCATACGACGCTCTGGGGGCCGTCGATCACCTCGGCGTCGACCTCGTATCCGCGATCGGCGGGAAGACAGTGGATGAAGATCGCATCGTCCTTCGCGAGGCGCATGAGTTCGGTGGTGACCTTGTACTCGCCCAGATCGCGCAGACGCGCGAGCTTCTCCTCCTCCTTGCCCATCGACACCCAGGTGTCGGTCACGACGACGTCGGCACCGGCCGCGGCCTCGTTCGCGTCGGTGTACAGCGTCACCGAACCACCGGTCTCCGCGGCGCGACGATCGGCGTCGGCGATCACATCGTCGCGCGGGGCGTAGTGCTCCGGGGATGCGACGCGCACGTGCATGCCGGCGGTGACGCCCGCGAGCACATACGAGTGCGCCATGTTGCTGCGACCGTCTCCGAAGAAGGCGAGCGTGAGACCGTCGAGATCTCCCTTGTGCTCGCGGATCGTCAGCAGATCGGCGAGCAGCTGACACGGGTGGAAGTCGTCGCTGAGCGCATTGACGACCGGCACCCGGGTTCCCGCGGCCATCTGCTCAAGTCCCGCCTGGGCGTACGTGCGCCAGACGATGGCGGCCACCTGTCGCTCGAGCACCCGGGCCGTGTCGGCGGGAGTCTCCTTGCCGCCGAGCTGGCTGCTTGCGGTCGAGATGATCAGGGGCGAGCCGCCGAGGTCGGCTATTCCCACCGCGAACGAGACCCTGGTGCGCGTGGACGACTTGTCGAAGATGACCGCGACCGTCTGCGGACCTTCGAGGGGCTTGAGCTTCCAGCGGTCCTTCTTCAACGCGACGGCGAGGTCGAGGATCTCGGTCTGCTCGTCCGTGGTCAGGTCGTCGTCGCGCAGCAGGTGGCGGGTCATGCGGGTACCTCCGTCGTGGCCGATTCATCGGCGTCCAGCAGAACGGACGTCTCCACCGTGGCGAGGGCGCGGGCGAACAGTCCGATGAAGTCATCGATCTCGACGTCGCCGATGTTCAGCGGCGGTGCGACGCGAACGGTCGACGGGTTCGCCGCGTTCACGATCAGGCCGTGCTCCTGCGCCGCGGCGACGACGGCACCGGCGACCGGATGCTTCAGGGCGACCCCGATCAGGAGTCCGCGGCCACGCGTTCCCGCGACGAGGGGCGAGCCGATGGCGGAGATCCGCTCGCGCAGCTGTGTGCCGCGCGTCGCGGCGTTCTCGACCAGGTCGGCCCGCTCGATCTCGCACAGCACCGCGAGGGAGACCGCGGTCCCGAGGGCGTTGCCACCGAAGGTCGACCCGTGGGTTCCCGGGTAGAAGAGCTCGCTGCTGTCGCCGAAGGTCACCAGAGCGCCGATCGGGAAGCCGCCTCCGATCCCCTTCGCGACGGTGATCGCGTCGGGGGTGATCCCGGCATGCTGGTAGCCGAACCACTCCCCCGTGCGGCCGGCACCGGTCTGGATCTCATCGACGATGAGAAGAGCACCGTGGCGAGCCGTAAGCTCGCGTGCGGCCGCCAGATATCCCTCCGGCAGGTCGACGACACCCGCCTCGCCCTGGATCGGCTCCACCACGAGCGCCGCGACGTCGTCACCCATCGCATGCTCGAGCGCTTCGATCGTCGGGGCGATGTGCTCGACGCCCGCCACCATGGGCAGGAACGGCTCCTGCATCGCGGGCTTCCCGGTGAGCGCGAGCGTTCCCATCGTGCGCCCGTGGAAGGCGTTCTCCAGGGTGAGGATGCGCAGCCGTGCGGGACGTCCATCTCGCGCCGCACCGTGGAGCCGCGCCAGCTTGAAGGCGGCCTCGTTCGCCTCCGCACCGGAATTGGCGAAGTAGACGCGTCCGCTCGGCCCGGTCCCCGCGAGATCCTTGAGCTTGGCGGCCAGGGCGAGCTGAGGCGGCGTGGCGAAGTAATTCGACACATGAGCGAGCGTCGCCGCCTGAGTGGCGACGGCATCCACGAAGACGGGATGCGCGTGCCCGAGGGAGTTGACGGCGATCCCCGCCAGGAAGTCGAGATATCGCGTACCGTGCTCGTCCCAGACGTACGCCCCCTCCCCTCGGACGAAGAGCGCGAAGCGATCTCCCGCGTTCCGGATCAGATCGCGTCCCGCGTCATCCCGCCACGTCGCCGTCCCGGTCATCCGTCCACCACCTCGGTTCCGATTCCCTTGTTCGTGAAGATCTCCACCAGCACCGAATGCGGCACCCGGCCGTCGATGATCGCCGCCGTCTCGACGCCGCCCTGCACAGCGTGCAGACACGCCGTCATCTTCGGGATCATCCCCGACTCGAGGGTGGGCAGCAGTTCGGTGAGCTCGGTCGAGGTCAGGTGCGACACGAGGGAGTCGCGGTTCGGCCAGTCGGCGTAGAGCCCGGCGACATCGGTGAGCACGACCAGCTTCGCCGCCCCGAGCGCCACGGCGAGGGCGGACGCTGCCGCATCCGCATTGACGTTGAGCGAATGCCCGGGGTTGTCGCTGTCCGGGGCGATGCTCGAGACCACCGGGATCCGGCCGGCCTCGAGCTGGTCGAGCACCGGCTGCGGGTCCACGCTCACCACGTCGCCGACGCGCCCGAGGTCGTGTTCCACCCCGTCGAGCATCACGCCGCGACGTCGCCCGGTGAACAGGCCCGCGTCCTCTCCGGACAGGCCGGTGGCGAGGGGCCCGTGGGCGTTGATCTTGGCCACCAGCTGAGGGTTGATCTGGCCGGTCAGCACCATCCGCACCACCGAGATCGCTTCGGTCGTCGTGACGCGATAGCCGCCCTTGAACTCGCTCGGGATCGCGAGGCGGTCGAGCATCGAGGAGATCTGCGGGCCTCCGCCGTGCACGATCACCGGCTTCACGCCGACGTAGCGCAGATAGGCGACGTCGGCGGCGAAGGCCTCCTGCAACTCGTCGGAGACCATGGCATTCCCGCCGTACTTGATGACCACCGTCTGGTCGCGGAAGCGCTGCAGCCACGGCAGCGACTCGATCATCGCCTCCACGCGCGCGCTGGCAGCGGTCGGGTCGGTGTCCTGGATGTCGGTCATGAGGAGTACGCGCTGTTCTCGTGGACGTAATCGTGGGTGAGGTCGTTGGTGTAGATCGTCGCGAAGGCGTCGCCGACCTTCAGATCGATCAGGACATGGGTGGCGCGCGGCGACAGGTCGACGTCTTCACGCGGCCGGTCGGGGCCGCCGGAGGTGCATACGCGCACACCGTTCATCGACACGTCCACGTCGTAGGGGTCGAACGCGGCATCGGTGGTGCCGATCGCGGCGAGCACGCGCCCCCAGTTCGGGTCCTTGCCGAAGACGGCGGCCTTGAACAGGTTGTTGCGAGCGACCGAGCGACCCACCTCGACGGCGTCGTCTTCGGAGACGGCACCGACGACCTCGATCGTGATGTCGTGGCTCGCCCCCTCCGCATCGGACTGCAGCTGGATCGCGAGGTCGGTGCACACGTCGATGAGCGCGGCGCGGAACGCATCGGGCTCCGGCGTGATCCCGGATGCGCCGCTCGCCATGAGGGTCACCTGGTCGTTGGTGGACATGCAGCCGTCGGAATCGAGCCGATCGAAGCTCACTCGGGTGGCCGCGCGCAGGTGCGCATCCGCCTCGGCCGGGGTCACGATGGCGTCGGTCGTCACGACGACGAGCATCGTCGCCAGGCCCGGTGCGAGCATCCCCGCCCCTTTCGCCATGGCACCGATCGTCCAGCCGTCGACGGAGCGGACCGACCGCTTCGCCCGCGAGTCCGTCGTCATGATCGCAAGCGCGGCGTCTTCTCCGCCGTCTGTGGACAGCGCGGCGATCGCCTTCTCGGTCCCTTCGAGCACTTTGCCGCGGAAGACGGCGTCGCCGGTGCCGATTAGCCCGGTCGAGCACACCACCACGTCGCCGGCGCCGATCTCGAGCAGTTCCGCGGCCTTCTCGGCGGTCTGATGCGTGGTCTGGAACCCGAAGCTGCCGGTGAAGCAGTTCGCCCCGCCGGAGTTGAGAACGATCGCCGCGATCGCCCCGTCCTTCACGACCTGCTCGGACCACAGGATCGGGTTGGCCTTCGCGCGATTGGACGTGAAGACGGCCGCGCCCGCGGTGAGCGGGCCACGATTGACGACCACCGCGACGTCCGGCTTGCCGGTGGACTTCAGACCGACCGCGACGCCGGCCGCTTCGAATCCCTGGGGGGCGGTGACGCTCACGGTGCCACTCCGTTCACGGTGAGGGCTCGGTCCTCGGGGAGTCCGAGCGCGATGTTCATGGACTGGACAGCGGCACCGGCGGTGCCCTTGACGAGGTTGTCCACCGCGGTGATGACCACCACGCGGTTGGCCGCGCGATCGACCGCGAGGCCGATCAGCGCCGTGTTCGCGCCGATGACATCGGCCGTGCGGGGGAAGGAGCCGGCGGGCAGCAGCTGGACGAAGGTCTCGTCCGCGTAGGCC
>NZ_DEPK01000009.1:0-18462 GCF_002358725.1 Microbacterium sp. UBA3394 | reverse complement strand
GTCGAGGTGGCGAGGATCCCGCGCGCCATCGGCACGAGGACGGGCGTGAAGGAGATGCCGACGGCGCGATCGTCGGAGATCGAGCCCGATGTCGGAGAATTCGGCGCGATCCCTCCGACATCAGCGCGATTCTCCGACATCGCCGCGGTCAGCGCCTGCCGGATCTCCGGGATGTGGCGGTGCGTGCCGCCGACGGCATACGGGTTCGCCGTGCCCAGGATCTCCGCCGCCAGCAGATTCGTCTTCATCGCCTTGCCCGCTCCCGACGGTCCGACGGCGAGCACGCTCACGATGTCGGACGGATCGATGACCCCGGCCGCGACACCCGGCGCGAGGCTCAGGCTCACGGTCGACGCGTTGCAGCCGGGTGCGGCGATGCGGGTCGCGTCGACGAGCCGGTCGCGCTGCTTTCCGCCGTCGACGATCAGCTCCGGCACGCCATAGGTCCACGGCTCATGGAAATCGCCCCCGTAGAAGGCGTTCCACGCATCCCTCGAGGCGAGTCGATGGTCAGCGCCCGCGTCGATCACCAGCGGCGTCTCCGCGAGCGCATCCGTGTACTGTCCCGACTGCCCATGGGGCAATGCCAGGACGACGACGTCATGCCCGGCGAGCACCTCGGGGGTCGTCTGCTGGATCGTCAGATGCGCCAGCGAGCGCAGGTGCGGCTGGTGCTGGACCAGAGGCTGCCCCGCGGTCGAATGCGCCGTCACGGTGCGGATCTCCACGTCGGGATGGGCGGCCAGGAGCCGGAGGATCTCACCGCCGGCATAGCCGGATGCGCCGGAGACGGCGACCGAATAGGTCATGCGTTCCACCTTAGTTTCGAAGGAGTCGGAGCCTGAAGGCGGCGACACCCGCCGGCCCAACCGGACCGCGTGCGGGGTCGCCTAGAGTCGGCGGCCGCGACGGAGCGAACCGAGGTGGCGTCGGTGCGACGCGGTGCCCGCGACGAGCACCGGGCCCGTGAGGGGCGCCGTCGGGACCGAGGCTGCCGGAAGCATGGGGCTGACGATAGTCGCAGCCTCGCGCGACCCGCAAATCGTGTCGCCGCGGCGGCATGCGGACTCAGTCGCGGATGACGGCGCCGTGACGGCGGCCTGCCATCGTCACTCCGGCGAGCTTCGCCTCGGTCGCCTCCGCCGCCGTCAGGGTGCGGTCGGCCGCCCGGAAGCGCATCGCGAAGGTCAGGCTCTTGCGTCCGTGCTCGATTCCCGCGCCCCGGTAGTCGTCGACGAGGTGGAGGTGCTCGAGAAGCTCCCCTGCCCCTTCCCTCAGCGCCGAGGCCACATCCGCCGCCGGCACATCGGCGGAGACGACGAGGGAGACATCCTGCGTGGCAGCGGGATACGTCGACAGCGACCCGACGACCACACGATCGCCCGCGAGTTCGAGCACGAGGTCGAGGTCGACCTCGGCGACCACCACACGGCCGGGCAGATCCGCGGCTGCGGCGACGTCCGGCAGCAGCTCGCCGACATAGCCGACGGTCTCCCCTCGCACGTCGAGCGTTCCGGTGCGTCCGGGATGCAACGCCGCGCGCGTTCCCTGCGTCACGCGGATGTCGACACCGGCCGCCAGCCCTACCGTTCGCACGGCGTCGAGGGCGTCGGCGAGGTCAGCGGCACGTGCCGGCTCCCCCGGCTGCTTGGCGATCAGAGAGCCGGTGAGCAGCACCGCGACGTGACGGCGCTGCGGCGGGATCGCGTCATCGAGTTCCGCGAGGGTCGCCGCCGACGGACGCACCGCGGGAGGCGGAACGTGCGGCGTGCCGTAGACCACCCCGGAACGAGGGAGGAAGACGGTCCCGGACTCGTAGAGCGCGAGGTCGGTGAGTCCGCGCGACACGTTCCGGTGCGCGACCTGCACGAGGCCCGGAACGAGCGAACGTCGCAGGAACGGCGCCTGACCGTCCAGCGGATTCGCCAGGCGGATGCTGGGCAGGTGCTCACCGCTCGCCGAGCCGTGCAGGTCGTTCTGCTCCTCTGTGGTGAAGGGGAAGGAGGGCGTCTCGACGTAGCCGGCCGCGGCGAGCGCGTTCGAGACGCGGCGACGACCGCGCTGCGCCCCCGTGAGGCCCCGGCCGGACGGCGGCACCGGCACCTCCGACGGGATCCGGTCGTACCCGGTGATCCGCGCGACCTCCTCGGCGAGCGTCCAGGTGTCGGTGAGGTCGGGACGCCACGTGGGCGCGACGACGGTCCACCCCTGCTCGGTGGCGGCGACGGCGCATCCGATCATCTCCAGCGAGGCGACGATCTCGTCGTCCGAGTACTCGACCCCGATGAGGCCCGCGACGAAGCCGCTCGGCAGGTCGATGGAGGTGCGGACCGGGTCCGAGCCGACCGCCCCGCCCACGCGCTCGTCGGTTCCGCCCGCGAGTTCGACCATGAGATCCACCACCCGCTGGGCTGCCACGTAAGGCAGGCCGGGGTCGACGCCGCGCTCGAACCGACGCGACGCCTCGCTGGGGAGCTTGTGCCGTCGCGCCGTGCGCGCGATCGTGATCGGCTCGAACACGGCGGCCTCGACGAGAACGTTGCGCGTCGACGCACCCATCTCCGTCGTCCCGCCGCCCATGACGCCGGCGAGGCCGATGGGTCCGGACTCATCGGTGATGAGGAGGTCCTCGACATCGAGGTCACGCAGCTTGCCGTCGAGGGTCTGCAGCTTCTCCCCCGCTGTCGCCCGGCGCACGGTGATGCCGCCGGTGAGCGCATCCAGGTCGTAGCCGTGGATCGGCGTGCCGAGCTCCAGCATCACGTAGTTGGTGATGTCGATGAGGATGCCGAGCGAACGCACGCCCGCAAGCGTCAGACGGGCGATCATCCACGACGGGGTGGGCTTGGTGGGGTCGACGTCGCGCACCACACGAGCGACGAATTCCGTCGCTCCCACGCGCCCCCGGATCGGTGCACGGTCGTCGACGGCCACGGAGAACTCGTGTCGATCGATGCACACGTCGGCGGCATCGCGCTCCGCCGGGTCGCGGAACGCCGCGCCGGTCGCGTGCGAATACTCCCGCGCCACGCCGCGAAGGGACAGTGCGTAGCCGCGGTCGGGGGTGACGTTGATCTCCACGGCGACGTCGTCGAGGCCGAGCAGACCGATCGCGTCGGTGCCCGCGGGCGCGTCGATGCCGATCTCGACCAGGCGCAGGATGCCGTCGCTCTCCTCGCCGAGGCCGAGCTCCTTCGCCGACGCGATCATGCCGTCCGACACGTGACCGTAGGTCTTGCGCGCGGCGATCGGGAAGGGGCCAGGCAGGACGGATCCGGGGAGGGTCACGACGACCTTGTCACCGGCGAAGAAGTTGCCCGCACCGCACACGATCCCGCGCACGCCGTCGCCGACGTCGACCTGGCACCAGCGGATGGTCTTGCCGTTCTTCTGCGGCTCCTCGACGAACTCCAGCACCTCGCCGACGACGATGGGTCCGGAGAGCTCGAACCGATGCACGTCCTCCTCCTCGAACCCGACGGCGACCAGAGCCGCGAGAACGTCCTCGGGCGTGGACTCGGCGGCGACGTCGACGTACTCACGCAGCCATGACAGGGGGACGCGCATCAGACCACCATTCCGAACTGCTCGCTGAAGCGCACATCGCCCTCGGCCATGTCGCGCATGTCCTTCACGTCGCTGCGGAACATGAGGGTCCGCTCGAAGCCCATGCCGAAGGCGAAGCCCGAGTACTCCTCCGGGTCGATCCCGGCCGCACGCAGCACGTTCGGGTTGACCATTCCGCATCCCCCCCATTCGATCCATCGGGCGCCGCCGGTGAAGGTCGGGTGCCAGAGGTCGAACTCGGCGGACGGTTCGGTGAACGGGAAGTAGTTGGCGCGCATGCGCGTCTTGGCCTCACTGCCGAACAGCACGCGTGCGATGTGGTCGAGCGTTCCCTTGAGGTGCGCCATCGTGATGCCGCGGTCGATGACCAGTCCCTCGAACTGCGAGAAGACGGGAAGGTGCGTGGCATCGAATTCGTCGGCACGGTAGACGCGCCCCGGGGAGAGCACGTAGATCGGGATGTCGCGTTCGAGCATCGACCGCATCTGCACCGGGCTGGTGTGGGTTCGCATCACGAGGTGCCGCTCGAGGGGGTCGACGTAGAAGGAGTCCTGCATCTGCCGCGACGGGTGATCCGGTGCGATGTTCAGCGCGTCGAAGTTGAACCACTCGTGCTCGAGCTCGGGTCCTTCGGCGATCTCCCACCCCATGCCCACGAAGATGTCGGAGATCTCCTCCTGGAGCAGGGTCAGCGGATGGCGCGCGCCGATGCGCGCGCGATGCGCGAGGGCCGTGATGTCGACGCGCTCGGCCTCCAGGCGCGCCGCGGTCTCGGCTTCGACGATCTCGGTCTCTCGTGCGGCGAGCGCCTGCGAGACCTGTCCGCGAGCCTGACCGACGAGCTTGCCGAACTCCGCCTTCTTGTCCTTGGGCACATCGCGCATTCGTGCGTTCAGCCGCGCCAGGGGCGAGCCTTCGCCCGCGTGCGCGGCGCGCACCGCCTTCAGCTCTGCGGAGTCGGGAGCCTCGGCGATGGCGGACAGCGCGGCGGTCACCGCGGCCTCCACCGCCTCGGGGGTGATCTCGGGGGCAACCTCGTCGGACACGAGAGACGAGTCTACCGACGTGCGGCACTCCGCCCGCCAGTACCGCTCAGCGTTGATCGGACAACCGCGCCTTGGCGTTGGCCTCGGCGACCAGGAGTGCCTGATCGGGATCCTCCGGCGTGGATGCTCCCTTCCGCGCCCTGCCGCCCCCGGACGCCGTGCGCCGCGACAGCCATCGCGCGAACCACGACAGGCTCAGGTTGATGGCCAGGTAGAGCACGAGGGTCACCACGAACAGCGAGAACATGTACCGATTGCCGTAGAAGCTGCCCAGATTGTTCATCGTGGTGCGGATGAGCTCGTTGTATCCCACGATGTATCCGAGAGACGTGTCCTTCAGCAGCACGACCAGCTGCGCCACGATGATCGGGAGCATCTGCCGGAACGCCTGCGGGAACTCCACGAGCATCTTCGACTGGAAGTAGCGCATGCCGACGGACAGCGCCGCCTCACGCTGCCCGCGCGGCAGCGCGGCGAGTCCCGCTCGCAGCGCCTCGCCGATGAGGGTGCCGTTGTAGATGATCAGGGCGATCACGACCGCCCAGAACGCACCGGTGGATGCGACGAGGAGGATGAACAGCATCATCAGCAGCACCGGCATGCCGCGGAAGAACTCCAGCAGCCACGCGGTCGGCACGCGGATCCACGCGTGCTCCGAGCTCCGCACGAGCGAGAAGACGACTCCGAGGGCCACGGCACCGACAGCCGCCACCGCCGCGGCTTGCAGCGTCGCCAGCACCCCTCGCCCGATGAACTGCCACACCTCGGGATCGGTGAAGATGTCCCATCGACTCCCGTCGAACATGCCCGGAAGGGTGATGCCGCCGGATTGACGGGGCGCGGCGAGGATCAGGAAGACCCAGACGGCGAGCGCGATCAGCACCGCCCCCGCGACGACGGAGGCGATCAGCGAGTTGCGACGAGCCTTCGGGCCCGGCGCGTCGAAGAGGACGCTCGATCCGCTCATCGTGACACCACCCATCGCTTCTCGAGCTGGCCGGCCGCGAAGCCGAGCGGCACCGTGATGACGAGGTACAGGGCCGCGGCCACCAGCAGGATCGGGATGACGATGTTGCCGTTGTCGTTCGCGAGCTGCCGGGTCGTGGCGAACAGTTCCACCACGAAGAATCCGCCCGCCACCGAGGTGTTCTTGGTGAGGGCGATGAAGACGTTGATCAGCGGCGGCACCGTCATCCGGAACGCCTGCGGAAGCACCACGAGCGAGACCGTCTGCCGGAATCCGAGCCCGATGCTGCGCGCCGCCTCGGCCTGACCGACGGGCACGCCGTTGATGCCCGAGCGAAGGGCTTCAGCCACGAAGGGCGACGTGTAGTAGGTGAGCGCGACGAAGGCGAGCAGCACGTAGGGGGCACGCACGCCGAGCATCGGCATGACGAAGGCCGTGAAGAAGAACACCAGCGTCAGCGGGGTGTTTCGCGCGATCTCGGTCCACGCCGCGGCGAATCCGCGCAGCACCGGAACCGGCGAGATGCGCATCGCCGCGATCGCGGTGCCGAGCACGAGGGCCAGCACACCCGAGACGACCAGCAGCAGCAGGGTGACGCGGAATCCCTCCCAGAACTCGGGCATGAGCGACCAGAGCTGCTCCATCGGCCCTCCTCTCGATCGGTGGGATGAGGGTGTCCCGCAGGCGAGTGCGGGACACCCTCATCGGGTCAGTAGCGGTCCGGTGTCGGCGGCTCGACGTAGGGCAGCACGGCACCGGCGGTGTCGTTCCACGCCTGCTCGTAGCTGCCGTCGGCGTACGACTCCTCCAGCACGTCGTTGATCCACATGCGGAAGTCCGTGTCATCCAGCGCCAGGCCGATGCCGTAGGGCTCGTCGGTGAACGGCTCGCCCACGACCTTGAACTCGCCCTCGTTCTGCGCGGCGAGGCCGGCCAGGATGACGTTGTCGGTCGACACCGCGACGACCTGACCGTTCCGCAGGGGCTCCAGGCAGTTCGAGTAGGTGTCCGTGAGGACCGGCTCCGCACCGATCTCCTCCAGCATGGCCGCCGGAGTCGACCCCGTCACCGAGCACACCGGCTGCCCGACGAGGTCCTCTTCGCTGGTGATGTCCTCGTTGTCGGCGAGAACGAGGATGGACTGCCCGGCCATGTAGTAGGGCCCGGCGAAAGAGACGACCTCCTTGCGGGCGTCGTTGATCGTGTACGTCGCGACCACGATGTCGACCTGGCCGTTCTCGATGAACGGCTCACGGTTTGCCGACACGGTCTCGACCCACTCGATGTCTTCTTCGGCGATGCCCAGCTGGGCGGCGATGATCTTGCCGATCTCGACGTCGAAGCCCTCGGGTTCGCCGCTGGGACCGACCAGGCCGAACAGCGGCTGGTCGAACTTCGTGCCGATCGTGATGGTGCCGGCCTCGTTGAGCGCCGCCATCGTCGTGCCCTCGTCGAAGGTGACGTCTTCGGCCGGCTCGGGAGCGGCATCGTCACCGGCGGTGTCCCCGCCACCGCAGGCCGTCAGCGCCAAGGCGCCGGCGGCGGCCAGCGCGATGAGCGGGAGTCTCGCTCGCTTCATGTCTCGTCCTTTGCTGTGTGCGGTCGCCGAAGCGACCTCTTCTCGATTCCCGCCCCGCGTCGCGGAGCGGTCCTTTCAGTGCTCGAGGATCTTGGACAGGAAGTCCTTGGCCCTCTCGCTCTGCGGGTTCGTGAAGAACTGCTCGGGTGCGGCTTCTTCGACGATGGCTCCATCGGCCATGAACAGCACGCGGTCTGCGGCCTTGCGTGCGAATCCCATCTCGTGTGTGACGACGATCATGGTCATGCCCTCCTGGGCGAGACCGACCATGACGTCGAGGACCTCGTTGATCATCTCAGGGTCGAGTGCGCTGGTGGGTTCGTCGAGGAGGATGAGCTTGGGATTCATCGCCAGCGAACGGGCGATGGCGACACGCTGCTGCTGGCCACCCGAGAGCTGACTGGGCATCTTGGCCGCCTGATTGGCGACACCCACGCGATCCAGGAGCTCCATCGCCTTCTTCTCGGCATCCTTCTTCTTGAGGCCCCGCACGCGCATCGGACCGAGAGTGACGTTCTCGAGCACCGTCTTGTGGGCGAAGAGATTGAACGACTGGAACACCATGCCGACGTCGGCACGCAGCTTCGCGAGCGCGCGCCCCTCTTCGGGCAGCGGTACGCCGTCGATGGTGATGGTGCCCGAATCGATCGTCTCGAGACGGTTGACGGCGCGACACAGCGTTGACTTCCCGGACCCGCTGGGCCCGATCACGACCACGACCTCGCCGCGGTTGACCACGGTGTTGATGTCGCGCAGCACATGGAGGTCGCCGAAGTGCTTGTCGACGTGGTCGATGACGACGAGCGGCTCACCGCGTCGCACGGTGATGTTCGACGTTCGGGCCGCCGGTGAGGCATCGGATGTCGTCATGGCCTGAACATAGCCCCGGGCGCACCCCCGCTCCAGGGGTGACGCGCGACCTTAACCGAGCTGTAATCGACCCGCGCTGGTCAGATGGCTCAATCGGCGCGCTGCGCGAACGCCGTTTCGTAGAGGCAGACGCTGGCAGCGGTAGCCAGATTGAGCGACTCGGCGCGTCCGTAGATCGGCAGCCGCATCGACATGTCGACCAGCGAGACGGCCTCGTCATGAAGGCCCCGCGCCTCGTTGCCGAAGACCCAGGCGGTCGGTTCGGCGAGGATCTCACGTCGAGCGAGGAAGTCCTCTCCTCCGACGTCGGCGGCGACCACCCGCACGCCGGCGGCGTGAGCGAGCCCGACGACGGTCTCGAGGTCGGTGCCGATGGCGATCGGGAGGTGGAACAGCGAACCGGTCGTCGAACGCACCACCTTCGGGTGGTAAGGATCGACGGTGTTGCCGGTGAGGATGACGGCGTCGGCGCCGACCGCGTCGGCGGCACGGATGATCGTGCCGAGATTGCCAGGGTCGCGCACCTCTTCGCACACCGCCACCAGCCGAGGCGAGCCGGCGAAGATCTCACGGACCGGCGTGGGAGCCTGCCGCGCGACCGCGACGATCCCCTGGGGTGTCACCGTGTCGGCCATCGCGTCGAGCACGGGCTCGGTCGTGTAGACCGGCTCGATTCCGGCGGACGCGGCCGCATCGCGGATGTCGGTGTGCTTCTCCAACGCGGCCGGTGTCGCGAACAGTTCGACGACCGTTCCGGGTTGGAAGGCGAGCGCCTCCCGTGCGGCCTGCGGACCCTCGAGGAGATAGAGCCCCGTCTCTTTGCGTGCGCTGCGCTTGGTGAGCTTCGCCACGGCGCGCACGCGCGGCGACCGGGGGTTCTCGAGCACGCGACCAGTCTAGGGGCGGCGCCCCGCGGCGCCCCGCATCCACCTGCCCGCCCGATGTCGGAGAATCGTGTCGATGTCGGAGGATTCCGACGCGATCATCCGACATCGGGCTGAATCTCCGACGATGCGGCCGCGCGGGGCGGGGCACGGGATGCCGAAAGGGCGCCCTCCCGGGGGAGGACGCCCTTTCGAGATAGAGAGCCTTACGCCGTCTTCTTGGCGTTGACGTTCTCGGGCAGCGCCTTCTTGGCGGTCTCGACGAGCGACGCGAACGCGGTCGGCTCGTTCACGGCGAGCTCGGCCAGCATGCGACGGTCGACCTGCACACCCGCGAGGCCGAGACCCTGGATGAAGCGGTTGTAGGTCATGCCGTGCTGACGGCTGGCTGCGTTGATGCGCTGGATCCACAGACGACGGAAGTCGCCCTTGCGCTTGCGACGGTCGCGGTACGCGTAGACGAGCGAGTGGGTGACCTGCTCCTTCGCCTTGCGGTACAGACGCGAGCGCTGACCCCGGTAACCGGAGGCGCGCTCGAGGATGACGCGACGCTTCTTGTGGGCGTTGACGGCCCGCTTGACTCTAGCCATTTCGTTTCGTTCCTATTCGTGCACGGGCCGCGTCAGCGACCGAGAAGCTTCTTGGCCTGCTTGGTGTCGGCCGTCGACAGCACCTGGTCCTGGTTCAGACGGCGGGTGCGACGGCTCGACTTTCCCTCGAGGTTGTGGCGCATTCCGGCCTGCTGCTTCTTGAGCTTGCCGCTGCCGGTGATCTTGAAGCGCTTCTTGGCACCCGAGTGGGTCTTCTGCTTCGGCATGTTTCTTCCTTCGTGTCTCTTCCCGCTCGGGCGGGAACGGGGTCCCGACGGAGCGGGAGTCTGGGCAGCGTTACTGCGCCGGGGCGGTGTCGCCGTCGGCGCTGGTGCGCGATGCGCGCGAGGCTTCCTTGTTCGCGGCGCGCTGAGCGTTCTGCTCCGCCTTCGCCTCGGACTTGTTCTTGTGCGGGGCGATCACCATCGTCATGTTGCGGCCGTCCTGCGTCGGGTTGACCTCGACGGTGCCGAACTCGGCGACGTCTTCGGCGAACTTGCGGAGCAGTCGCACGCCCTGCTCCGGACGCGACTGCTCGCGCCCGCGGAACAGGATCATGGCCTTCACCTTGTCACCGGCCTGGAGGAAGCCCTCGGCGCGCTTGAGCTTGGTGATGTAGTCGTGCGCCTCGATCTTCAGTCGGAACCGGACCTCCTTGAGGACCGTGTTCGCCTGATTGCGACGCGCCTCCTTGGCCTTCTGCGCAGCCTCGTACTTGAACTTGCCGTAGTCCATGATCTTGACCACGGGCGGCTTGGAGTTGGGCGCGACCTCGACCAGGTCGAGATCCGCCTCCTGAGCCAGACGCTGCGCAACCTCGATGCGGACGACGCCGACCTGCTCGCCGTTGGGGCCGACGAGACGGACCTCAGGCACGCGGATGCGCTCGTTGGTGCGGGGATCGCTGATGCGGAACTCCTCTTCGTGCGGGTGGTGGCCACCGCGACACGGTATGTCGCGGGCGGAAGAGTCCCCATTCCACCCGACGCGGCGTCCGAACGCCGACATCGTGCACCCGTACCTCGGCCGACATGCATGTCTCCGGGTCGACTCCGACATGGTGTCGCCGGAGCGGAGTGCGTGGACCCGGTAGCCTGGAGCGGCAAGCGCGGGTGGGATGTGATCCTCTTTCGTTCCAGAGCACAGTGCTCTGAAGCCCGCTGAAGTCTACCAGAAAGCACCACGTGTCCACGATTCCCCCCGACCACGGCCACGCAGAAGACGAACGTCACGCTCGGTGGGCCTCTCAGGAAGCCGCCGCCGAGTCGGCGACCCGCGACATCGCGGATGTCCCCGCGGTCGAGGTGATCACCACCGCCGCGGTGCATCTGATGAGCGCGGCCGCCGTGAAGGTCGGACTCGCCGACGACCCCGACACGCAGAAGGATCTGGACGAGGCCCGCAAGCTCATCAACGCCCTCGCCGGGCTCATCACCGCCGGCGCCCCCGAGATCAGCGACATGCACGCGCGGTCCCTCCGCGACGGACTGCGCTCGGTGCAACTCGCCTTCCGCGAGGCATCGACGATTCCCGACCCCATCGGCAAGGGGCCGGGCGAGAAATGGACCGGACCGGTCAGCTGAGCGGCTCCGAGCGCACGAGCTTCACGGCGAGCGAGTCCACCAGCACGGCGACGCGGTCATCCGCGGCCCATCGTCTCGCCAGGCGTGCGAGGACGGCATCGAGCTGCGACTGATCGAGTCCGGCAGCCAC
Source organism: Microbacterium sp. UBA3394 (assembly GCF_002358725.1). Classification (NCBI taxonomy): domain Bacteria; kingdom Bacillati; phylum Actinomycetota; class Actinomycetes; order Micrococcales; family Microbacteriaceae; genus Microbacterium; species Microbacterium sp. UBA3394. The sequence continues at coordinate 7,246 of NZ_DEPK01000009.1, read as the reverse complement.
GTGCAGGCGCACGATCAGCTCGGGCCCCCGTCCACGTGCCTCGGGGTCGCCGGGTTCGAGTGCGAGGTCGATGATGGCCAGCTCCCCGCCGACGCTCTCGTTGAGTCCGGCCGCCACCTCGGGCGAGCGATGACTCGGCTCCCACTGCTGCGACTGGGCGATCGCCCAGACCGCCGGACGACGGATGACGAACTCGGTCTCCGAGCCGGGATCGATGACGATGAGGTCGGTGTCGTCCGCCGATGCCGCCAGTGCGGTCCTGATGCCCTCCGCGGGCACCGGACGCGCCTGCGCATCCCACACCCGCATGGTGTCGACCGACGTGAAGACCGGAAGCACGTGTCGCCCGTCCGGTGCGGCGACCGTGACGATCGACAGCTCCTGCGTCTTGTCGACCGCGAGTCCGTGTGCACCGACCGCGTCGCCGTCACCGTCGCCCTTCTGCGCGATGAGGGGGATCAGCAGACGGGCTCTCCGGTACGCGTCGACGACCTGCACCTCGGAGCCTTCGCCCGCCCGGAAGTCCCGCAGCGCCCGCTCGAGAGCAGGATCAGCACGGCCGTCGTCAGCGGCGTGGGGATTGTCGGAGAAGCGGCGTCCCTCCCACGGGACTCCCGCCGAGTCCGAGCCGCCGTCGGGCTGCGCGGGATCAGCGCCCGGCGACATCCAGCGCCTCAGCGAGGGTGAAGTTCCCCGCATAGAGGGCCTTGCCGACGATCGCACCCTCGACGCCGAGGGGCACGAGCTCTCGGAGAGCGGCGATGTCGTCGAGGCTCGAGATGCCTCCCGACGCCACGACGGGCTTCGGGGTGCGCGTCACCATTTCGCGAAGCAGCTCGGTGTTCGGGCCCTGCAGGGTGCCGTCCTTCGTGACGTCCGTCACGACGTAGCGACTGCATCCGGCTGACTCGAGGCGATCGAGCACCGTCCACAGGTCACCGCCTTCGCGGGTCCAGCCCCGCGCGGCGAGCGTCGTACCACGCACATCCAGGCCGACGGCGATGAGGTCGCCGTAGCGGCCGATCACGTCAGCCGCCCACTCGGGGTTCTCCAGCGCGGCGGTCCCGAGGTTCACGCGCGAGGCGCCGCTTTCGAGAGCCGCCTCCAGCGAGGCATCGTCGCGGATGCCGCCGGACAGCTCGACCTGAACACCGCGCACCGACTTGATCACCTTGCGCATGATGCCGGCATTGCTGCCCCGGCCGAAGGCCGCATCCAGGTCGACGAGATGGATCCACTGCGCCCCCTGGCGCGCCCAGTCGGTCGCGGCGTCGACGGGGTCGCCGTAGTTCGTCTCCGAACCGGCCTCACCCTGCGTGAGTCGAACGGCCTTTCCCCCGGCGACGTCCACCGCGGGAAGCAGAACAAGCTGGGGCGTTGATGCGAAATCGTTCATAGCTCCTCGTGCGCCTCGGCACCGGATCCGGGCGGCCGGGCGCAGGCACGGATTCAGAGGTTAGTCGGCGCCAGCCCGTCGATCCAATTGGCGAGCAGCCGGATGCCGGCCTCCCCCGACTTCTCGGGGTGGAACTGCGTCGCCGAGAGCGGCCCGTTCTCCACGGCGGCAAGGAAGGGCACGCCGTGTTCGCTCCAGGTCAAGACCGGTTCAGCGAGGGGGCGCTGCGTCTGCATCGTCCAGTGCTGGGCGGCGAACGAGTGCACGAAGTAGAACCGCTCGTTCTCGATTCCGCGGAACAGGCGACTGCCGGCCCCCGACGCGACGGTGTTCCATCCCATGTGCGGAAGGACAGGAGCATCCAACTCGGTGACCGCGCCCGGCCACTCGCCCAGTCCCGGAGTGTCCGCGCCCCGCTCCACACCGTGTTCGAAGAGGACCTGCATCCCCACGCAGATCCCCAGCACGGGCCTACCGCCGGCCAGACGTCGTCCGATGAGCTCGTCGCCGCAGCGCGAGCGCAGTGCGGCGACGACCGCCTCGAAGGCGCCGACGCCGGGCACCACGAGTCCGTCCGCGTCTTGGATCAGCCCGCGGTCGGCCGTCAGCCGCGCGTCGGCTCCGGCAGCGACGAGAGCCTTGACCGCGGAATGGACGTTCCCGGATCCGTAGTCGAGAACGGCGACGAGGGGCCGGTCGGTCACAGGGCGCCCTTCGTGCTCGGCACGCCGTCGACGAGTGGATCGAGCGCTTTCGCCTGGCGGAAGGCACGCGCGAATGCCTTGTATTCCGCCTCGGCGATGTGGTGAGGGTCCCGGCCGCCCAGCACCCTTACGTGGACGGTCAGCGCCGCCTGGAAGGACAGCGCCTCGAAGGTGTGGCGCACCAACGACCCCGTGAAGTGGCCGCCGATGAGGTGGTGTTCGAAACCGGCCGGCTCGCCCGTGTGCACGAGGTAGGGCCGCCCACTGATGTCGACCACTGCCTGGGCGAGGGCTTCGTCGAGCGGGACGAGCGCATCCCCGTAGCGGCTGATGCCGGCCTTGTCGCCGAGAGCCTGCCGGATCGCCTGCCCGAGCACGATCGCGACGTCTTCGACCGTGTGGTGTGCGTCGATGTCGGTGTCGCCCGACGCGCGAACCGTGAGGTCGGTGAGCGAGTGCTTCGCGAACGCGGTCAGCATGTGGTCGTAGAACGGCACCGACGTGTCGATGCTGCTGCGCCCCGTGCCGTCGAGGTCGAGCTGGAGCTCGACCGTCGACTCGCTGGTCGATCGGGTGAGCGAGGCGGTGCGGGTCATGACGTCGATCCTAACGACGCCAGCGCATCCAGGAACGCGGTCGTCTCCGCCTCTGTTCCTGCCGTGACGCGGAGGTGGTGCGGGATGCCCACGTCCCTGATGAGGATGCCGCGGTCGTAGAGGGCACCGAACGTCGCCGCCGGGTCCTCGACTCCCCCGAACAGGACGAAGTTCGTCCACGACGGGTGCGGCTGGTAGCCGAGCGCCTCGAGGGTGGCGGAGATGCGGTCGCGCTGCGCGACGATCTCGTCGACCATGCCGAGCATGACCGGCGCGTGACGCAGCGCCGCGAGCGCGGCGGCCTGCGTGATGGCACTCAGGTGGTACGGCAGGCGCACCAGACGCAGAGCGTCCACGACCGCGGGGTCGGCGGCGAGGTAACCCACGCGAGCTCCGGCAAAGGCGAATGCCTTCGACATCGTGCGCGAGACGATCAGTCGCTCGCGCCCCGGGAGCAGGGTGATCGCTGATGGCTCGTCGTGAGGCGCGAACTCCTGGTACGCCTCGTCGACCACGACCATCGCCCGGCTCGCGTCGTAGACCGCTGCGATCACGTCAAGTGGCAGCGGCGTGCCCGTCGGGTTGTTCGGGGCGCACAGGAACACCACATCCGGATCGGCTGCTGCGACCTGGTCGGCCGCCGAATCGGCGGTCACCGAGAAGTCGTCTTCGCGCGTTCCCGCGACCCAGGCAGCACCGGTCGCTCGCGTCAGCAGCGGGTACATCGAGTAGGTGGGCGCGAAGCCGAACGCCGTCCTCCCCGGTCCAGCGAAGGCCTGGAGCACGTGCTGAAGCACCTCGTTGGAACCGTTGGCGGCCCACATCTGCTCAGGAAGCAGCCCTTCACCCAGGTAATCCGCGAACGCCTCGCGAAGCGGCAGGAACTCGCGATCGGGGTATCGGTTGACGTCCCGAAGCGCCAATGCGATCGCATCGAGGATGTCGGCGGCGATCTCATCCGGCACGGGATGGGTGTTCTCGTTCACGTTCAGCGCAACCGGAAGCGGTGCCTGAGGCGCACCGTACGGAGTCATTCCGCGCAGATCGTCACGGAGAGGAAGGTCGTCGAGGCGAGCGGTCACCCCTCCCATGGTACGGGCGCGCTTCGCCCGGCGGTCTACGGTGCCGTGTCGTAGCGCGCCGGGATGGCCAGCTCCTGACCAGCCGAGACATCGACACCGTCGAGAGCATTCAGGCGCGCGATGTCGTCAACGACGTCTCGAGGATCGCTCTCCGGTGCCACGCGCTCCGCGATCGCCCAGAGCGATTCACCTGCACTCACGACGACCGTGGAGAACGAGGCAGCGTCGCCGGCGTCATCGCGCGACGCGAGCGCGCTGCCGCCACTGATGACCGCGACCGCCACGCATGCGGCGGCGGGCAGTGCCGCCGCGGCGGCAAGAACGCGACGGCCGCGCACGGTCATGCGCAGGCGGGTGCGGTGGTGCGGCGTGATGCTGATCGCGGTCATCTCTCCTCCTTCTCGGCGAGAGGTTCGCATCGCTGAACTCGGCCGGGAGCCGGCGATGCGAACCTCTCTTCCGAAGCTATCTTCGATCTCGTAAGCTGTCAAGCGGGCCGACCGGTGGACTTCTCTCGAACACGACACGCGGAGCGCTTGCAGACCGTGTCGGACGAGGGCGGATACCGTTTCGATGAGCAGAGCCCATCACCGACCTCCGACATTCGAAGGCCGGTGCCCCTCGGACGACGAGGGGTGAGGAGACAGGAGCACGAGATGACCGAGCCGACGAGCCGCGCGCGACCCCAGACACGGCGGCGCCGCAGCCTCAGCGACAAGCAGCTCGCGATCCTCGAAGTGATCCAGCGATCGATCGCACGGCACGGGTACCCGCCGAGCATGCGTGAGATCGGCGACGCGGTCGGGCTGAAGTCGTTGTCGAGCGTGACGCATCAGCTGAATCAGCTGGAGCTGAGCGGCTACCTGCGCCGCGATGCCGGCAAGACTCGCGCGATGGAGGTCCTCATCGACCTCCCCGGCGCGAGCACGGAAAGCCCCGCCGACGCGGCGCCCCCCGTGGGCGATGCCGCGATGGTCCCCCTCGTCGGGCGCATCGCCGCCGGGGTGCCGATCACCGCCGATCAGCAGATCGACGAGGTCTTCCCGCTGCCGAGGCAGCTGGTCGGCAAGGGCGACCTGTTCATGCTCAAGGTGTCCGGCGAGTCGATGATCGACGCGGCCATCTGCGACGGCGACTGGGTCGTGGTGCGCTCGCAGCCGACGGCCGAGAACGGCGACATCGTCGCCGCGATGCTCGACGGGGAGGCGACCGTCAAGACCTTCCGCCAGCGCGACGGTCACGTGTGGCTGCTGCCGCGGAACTCCGCGTTCGAGCCGATCCTCGGGGACGAGGCCGTCGTGCTCGGCAAAGTCGTGGCGGTGATGCGCGCCGTCTGACGGCCGTCTCCTCAGCCGGCCAGCGCACCGCGCGTGCAACAACTCAGGCTGTGCTGGCGATTCTGGTGCCGTGGCGGCATCCCGATGGTGTCTCAGCCTGAGTCGGGTCCGCAGGAGGCCGAGTAGGACGGAACTCGCACGCCGACGCCTCACCTCGCACGAGGCCAGGATCCAGAGAACGGGCGCCAGAATTCGGGGACGAAGGTGTCCGACCGCTTGAGGGCGTCGGAGAACCTGATCTGGGGCACACGTGCGAACGGGGCGGCGTTCCCGCCACAATGGGGCTGACCCGACAAGAGGGAGCCCTCGCCATGGCCACGACAGACATCACCGATCTCCGCGCGGAGATCGAACGGCTGAAAGCGGAGAACGCCGATCTTCGTTCCCAGGCGTCCTCGGATCTCAGCGGAGAAAGACCTGTCTCAGACCGCGCTGGTCACACCGGATGGTGGCGTGCCCTCATCTCGGCCGTCTGCATCGTGCTCGCCGGCATCCTCGTGCCCGTCTCCGTCCTCGGCACGTGGGCGCGCGCGGAACTCGTGAGCGAGGACGCGTTCGTGCAGACCTTCGGTCCCCTCGCGGACGATCCCGATGTGCAGCAGCTGGTGATCGACCAGGCGTCCACCGCCGTGAACGCGGCCGTCGACGTCGAGGGCATCACGAACGACGTCATCGACGGCGTGCAGAGCCTCGATCTTCCGCCCGCCGCGTCGTCGGCGCTCGACCTCCTCCGGCAGCCCGCCGTCCAGGGCGTGCAGGGCCTCATCGACTCGGCGATCACCGGAGTGGTCCAGTCCGACGCCTTTCCCGAGGTGTGGCGAACGGCTCTCGTCGCCAGCCATCGTGCGCTCGTCGCCGCAGCGACGGGCGACGACTCCACCGCGATCGCGATCGACGACACCGGCGCCCTCGGCATCCAGCTCGGCCCCATCATCGAGGAGCTGAAGTCACGACTGGCCGCGCAGGGTTTCGGCTTCGTCACCTCCATCCCGGCGATCGATCAGACCATCGTCATCGTCCAGGCCGATGGCCTGCTTCTGGTGGGCACCGTCTACAACCTCGCCGTCACAGCGGGCTACTGGATCCCCTTCGTAGCCCTCGGCCTCGCCGCCGTCGGGGTGCTGATCGCGCGCCGACGGTCGACGGCCGTGCTCGGGGTCGGCGTCGCCATCACGATCGGCGCAGGTCTGCTCGCGGTAGCCCTCGCGAGCGCGGGAGCCGTCCTCAGCCTCAACGCACCCGGTCTGGGCATCCCCGCTCGCACTCTGGAGTCGATCTACGACACGGTGATCGGCGCCGTCCGCGATACGGCGGTCGTCCTGACCTTCCTCGGCATCGTCGTCGCCGTGGCGGCGTGGCTGAGCGGCCGTTGGGCGCCGGCGCGGCGCATCCGCTCCGTGGCCGGCTCGCTCACCGCGTCGGCGCGATCGGGACTGCGCAGTCGAGGGCTCGACACGGGCGCCTTCGGGGACGCGATGCATCGCCAGCGCGTGCTCGTGCGCGTCGTCATCCTCGTGCTCGCCGTGCTCGTGCTGTTCGCGCTGCGGCCCCTGACTTTCGGCGACATCGCCCTGGTCATCGTGCTCGCCCTCGCCGTGTGGCTCGTCACCGCCCTGCTCGAGAGATCACCGTCTGATGGCCAGGCGGCCATCGACGCCGACGACGTCCTCGAGGCGGAACCGACGGCCGACGTGGACACGGCGGCCGATGTGGAAAGCGACACGGCGGTCCTTCCCGGCAACGCACCCACACAGCCGTTGCGCTGAGCCCGCAGGGAGGTCACCGCGTCGTACGGTGGGACGGTGACCTCCGAACTCCCCTACGGCTCCTGGCCCTCTCCCATCACCGCCGAGGCGGCCTCCGCGGCGTCGCCCCGGATCGACGGAGCTCGTTTCGTCGGGGAGGACGTGTGGTGGGGCGAGCCCGTTCCGGCCGAAGCCGGTCGCGTCGCCGTACGCCACCGCGGCGACGACGGCGACGTTGAGGATGTGTTGCCCACCCCCTGGAACGCGCGAAGCACCGTGCACGAGTACGGCGGCGGCGCGTGGACCGCCGACGAAGCCGGAACGCTGTTCTTCGTCGAGAAGACGGATCAGCGCGTGTACTCCGTCGTCGACGGGACCGTGCGTCC
>NZ_DEPK01000144.1:0-17475 GCF_002358725.1 Microbacterium sp. UBA3394 | reverse complement strand
GCCCGCAGCGGGCGTCGCGGGCCGACGACGACGACCCGGACGGCGCCCGCGCGGCGCGCGGCATCCACCACGCGCTGCAGGAGCGTCTCGTCATCGATCGTCGCCGCGGCCTTGTCCGAGCCGAACCGTGTCGCGCGGCCGCCGGCCAGCACGATGGCATCGAGGGAGGGGGACGTCATGCCTCCGCGCGGCTCCACGCACCGGATCGGCCACCGGTCTTCGCCTCGAGGCGCACGTTCTCCAGCTGCACGAGACGGTCGATGCCCTTGAGCATGTCGACGATCGACAGGCCCGCCACCGAGACGGCGGTGAACGCCTCCATCTCGACACCGGTGCGGTCGGCCGTTCGCACCGTCGCTCGGATCTGCACGCCCTCGTCGACGATCTCGAGGTCGACGACCGCGCCGTGCACGCCGATGATGTGGGCCAGGGGGAGGAGGTCGGCCGTGCGCTTGGCGCCGGCGATCCCGGCGATGCGGGCGACGGCGAGCACGTCTCCCTTCGGCACCGATCCATCGCGCAGGGCCGCGACGGCGGACGCCGAGCAGCGGACGAATCCGCTCGCGGTGGCCGCGCGCACGGTGGGCTGCTTCTCGGTGACATCGACCATGCGTGCGTGACCGTCGCTGTCGAGGTGGGTGAAGGGCTGCTCGCTCATGAGACCAGCATGACAGTCACGAGGTCGCCCGCCGTGACGGCCTCGACCTCCGCGGGCACGACGGCGTACGCCTCCGCCTGCGCCAGGCCGCCTGCAAGATGGGAGCCCGATCCGCCCGCCGTCGCCGGGCGGACCGTCCACGCACCCGGATCGGTGCGGTCGAGCGCGGCGGGCAGGTACTGCCGGCGTCCGGGAGGCGTGCGCCATCCCGTCGCGGCGGGAACGGCGACCAGGGTGCGATCGAGCTCGCGGCACGCCTGGAGGTGCCGGAGCGCGGGCCGCACGAACGTCTCCCACGACACCGCGACGCTGACGGGGTTCCCCGGCAGGCAGAAGACGGGGATGCCGCTGTCGAGCACGCCGAAGCCCTGCGGCTTGCCCGGCTGCATGGCCACCTTGTCGAATCGGACGCGGTCGCCTTCGAGCACGTCGCGGACGACTTCGTACGCGCCCACGCTCACGCCGCCGGTGCACACGACCACGTCGGCCCCGGCGTCGGCGGCTGCGGCGAGGGTCGCGCGGAAGGCATCGGCGTCGTCTGCCACGCGCCCGGTGTGCACCACCTGCGCGCCCGCCTCCGTCGCGAGCCCTCCGAGCAGGACGCTGTTCGATTCGGGAATCTGGCCGCGCCGTAGCGGATCCCCCGCGGAGACCAGTTCGCTGCCGGTCGAGACGATGGCCAGCCGCACGCGGCGGCGCACGACCACCTCGGCGATCCCGGCTGCCGCCAGCGCCGCCAGCCGGAAGCCGGTCAGTTCCTCACCCGCGCGCACGACGATGTCTCCGGCGACGAGATCGGTGCCTCGACGTCGGATGTGCTGCCCGCGCGTGGGGGCGATCGTGACCTCGGTGCGCGTGAGCGAGTCGGCGAGCCCTGCCGTGGTGTGTTCGACCGGAACGACCGCGTCGGCGTCGCTCGGCACCGCCGAGCCGGTCATGATGCGCGCCGCCTCGCCGGAACGGAGCTGCGGGTCGTCGCTCGAACCGGCGGGAAGGTCTGCGACCACGCGCAGAGCCACCGGCGTCTCGGCGGTGGCATGAGCGAGGTCATCCGTGCGCACGGCGAATCCGTCCATGGCGGAGTTGTCGAAGACGGGGATGTCGAGGGCGGCGCGAGCGTCGACCGCGCCCACGAGCCCCCCGGCCGCGCCCACGGACACGGTCTCGACGGGGAGCGGATCGAGCGCGTCGAGGATGCGGGCGCGGTGCTGCTCGACGCTGATCAGCGCGTTCATGAGACGCTCGCCAGTCGCCGCGTGGCGGCCCGCCACGCGGCCATGCCGCCGTCGAGCACCGTCGCCTCGACGCCGGTGGCCCGGAGGGCGTCAGCGGCTGTCTCGGCGCGGGCGCCGCGTTCGCACACGACGACCACCGATGCCGCCTCGACCACCGTGGTGTCGCCCAGCACGCGGTCGAGCGGGACGTTCACGGCTCCGTCGATGCACCCATCGGCGAACTCGTCGTGTTCCCGCACATCGAGCAGGAGCGCGACGCGACCCGCCGCGAGCTCGCGGCGGAGCGCCGGGGCGCTGATCCGAGGGGCTCGGCTCGCCGCGCTCGAAGGCTGCGGCGCGGCCGGCCGCGACCGGAGGGGGATCTCGCGCTGGCGAGCGCCGAACGCATCGATGATGCAGATGCGACCGAGCAGCGGCTCTCCGACACCGATCACGAGCTTCACCGCTTCGGTCGCCATCAGCGCGCCGGCCTGCATGCACAGGGGGCCGAGCACACCGGCGGACGCGCAGTTCGGCGGCTCACCCGCGGTGCCGGGCGGGAAGAGGTCGGCCAGGCGCACGCCTTCGGCGGGAGCGGGCGGCGCCGCCCAGAAGACCGTCACCTGCGCGAATCCCGCGAGCACCGATCCCCACACGAGGGGAACGCCGAGTTCGGCGCAGGCGGCGTCGACCGCATCCCGGGTCGCGAAGGAGTCGCTGCCGTCGATCACGAGATCGCAGTCGGCGAGCAGTCGCGCGGCGTTGCCGTCGTCGAGACGCTCAGCGGCGGTCTCGACCGTGATGGCGCCCGAGAGGGCGCGTGCGCGCCGGGCGGCAGACTCGGCCTTCGCCGTGCCGACCGCGTCGAGGTCATGGATGACCTGGCGCTGCAGGTTCGACAGCTCGACCACGTCGTCGTCGATGATGCGCAGCAAGCCGACGCCGGCCGCGGCAAGGGCGAGAACAACGGGACTGCCGAGTCCGCCGGCGCCGACGACGGCGATGCGGGCGGCCGCCAGTCGGCGCTGCCCGGCATCGCCGACCTGCGGGAGAGCACGGTGCCGCGCGGTGCGCACGGCCTCGTCGTCGGTGAGCGCGTCGACCGGTGCCACGAGGGGCGGGAACGTCATGACACCACGCTACGCCGGATCGTCGGCGCGGATCGGCCCCGGCACGAGGAGGTGAGGCTCCTCGACGCGACGGTCGAGCAGCATCCCGAGCCCGCCCGCACCGGACGGAATGCCGGCCCCTGCCGCAGACGTTTCAGAGGGCATGATCGACTGGACCACGGTGAAGCCGTACTTCGAGACCGACGCGATCGCGCACCTTGCCACCTTGATGATGGATGGCTCGCCGCACTCTGTGCCCCTGTGGGTCGGCGTCGAGGGCGAGCGTCTCGCGCTGTTCACCGAGACCGACACGCTGAAGGACCGCAACCTCCGTCACGACCCTCGCGTCGCTGTCTCCGTCACAGCCGCGGACAACCCTTACTCGATGGCCTTCGTCCGCGGCACCGCGGTGGAGCGCATCGAAGGCGACGACGCCCTTGCCTCCGTCGACCGCATCGCACGTCTCTACACGGGTGAGCCCTATGGCATGCGGACCGGGCTCGCGGTGTGGCTCATCGAGCCGACGAAGGCCTGGGCGCGCGCCTATGAGGAGTGACCTTCGCTTCGTTGAGCCCGCTGAATAGGCGCACTTGCGGTGATAGTGTGGCAGAATGACCGCATTTCGGGTATCTGAGGCAGCTTCCCTCCTCGGAGTCAGCGACGACACCGTGCGCCGCTGGATCGATGCCGGTCGCCTCTCGACAACCGGTGAGGCGCCCGCGCGCGTAGACGGCGCCGACCTCGCCGCGCTCGCGGTCGAGATCGCTCGAGGCGCGGAGGACCCCACCGGCGTCGCCCGCAGCGCCCGCAACCGCTTCGTCGGACTGGTCACGCGGATCGAGGTCGACGGCATCATGGCGCAGGTCGACATCCAGGCGGGACCCCACCGCGTCGTCTCGCTGCTGTCGCGCGAGGCCGCGGAGGAGCTGGGTCTCGCGGTCGGGTCCCTCGCCGTCGCGGTCGTGAAGGCGACCAATGTCATCGTCGAGACCCCGCGGGAGGGCTGATGCGCCGGTTCGCTCTCCTTGCGGCGGTCGCCTCCGTGGCGCTCCTCGCCGGATGCACCGCTGCTCCAGCCGACGAGCAGACGTCCGTTCGCGTGTACGCCGCCGCGTCGCTGCAGGCCGCCTTCGACGAGCTGGCGGAGGGCTTCGAGCTCGCTCACCCCGAGATCGACGTCGAGCCCATCGTCTACGACGGGTCGAGCACACTGGCCACGCAGATCGTCGAGGGCGCTCCCGCCGACGTGTTCGCCTCCGCGAACGAGGCGACCATGGCCGATGTCGAGGCGGCCGGGGTCACCGCCGAGCAACCGCAGATCTTCGCGACGAACACCCTCGTGATCGCCGTGCCCGCCGGCAACCCCGGTGACGTCACCGGACTGACCGATCTCGCGGACCCCGCGACGGCCGTCGTCCAGTGCGCGGTCGAGGTGCCCTGCGGCGCGGCGACGGCGGCTCTTCTGGAGTCGGCCGGGGTGACCGTGACGCCGGTGAGCGAGGAGCAGAACGTCACCGCCGTGCTCACGAAGGTCGCCGCGGGCGAGGCCGATGCGGGATTCGTCTATCGGACCGATGCGGCGGCGGAGGACGCCGTGGAGGCGATCGTGCCGCCGGAGGCCGCCGACGTCGTCAACAGGTATCCCATCGCTCCGCTCTCCGGTGCATCCGATGCCTCCGCCGCTGCGCTGTTCGTGGCGTACGTGCTCTCCGAGGCGGGACGCGACGTCCTCGACGAGCACGGCTTCGGCGCGCCGTGACGCCGCGCGCGGCGCCTCGCGAAGGCTTCCTGCCTCCGCTCCTGGCCGTTCCCGCCGTGCTGGGCCTGGCCCTTCTCGTGATCCCGCTCACGGCGCTCGTCGGTCGCGTCGAATGGTCCACGCTGTGGACCGACATCTCATCGCAGGCGGCTGTCGCCGCGCTGCTGCTGTCGCTGCAGACGGGGCTGCTCGCGACGGCGTGCTGCGTCGTGCTCGGCATCCCCCTCGCCCTCGTGATCGCGCGGGCCGGCGATCGCCTGGCGGGTGTGCTGCGCGCGATCGTGACCGTGCCCCTCGTCCTTCCCCCGATGGTCGGCGGCGTCGCGCTGCTCTACCTCTTCGGGCGGTCGGGGCCCGTGGGCGCTGCTCTCGCGCAGTGGGGAGTGTCCCTGCCGTTCACGACCGGCGCGGTCGTCATCGCGCAGACCTTCGTCGCCCTGCCGTTCCTCGTGCTCGCGCTCGAAGGGGCCCTGCGCACGTCGGGCACACGCTACGAGACCGTCGCCGCCACGCTCGGCGCGGGTCGGTGGCGCATCCTCTGGCGCGTCACCCTGCCGCTCGCTCTGCCCGGGATCGTCGCGGGGGTCGTGCTCGCCTTCGCCCGCGCGATCGGTGAGTTCGGCGCGACGGCCCTCTTCGCCGGGAACGCGCCCGGCATCACCCAGACCATGCCCCTCGCGATCTACACCGCCTTCAACGGCTCCGGCGTCGGCCAGGGGACGGCGGTGGCGCTGTCGCTGCTGCTGCTGCTGACTGCGGTCGCGGTGCTTCTGCTCGTGCGCGGGTGGCGGCCGGGAGCGACGCGATGACCGACGCCGCCGCGTCGGCGACGCGGACCGCGCTCGACGCGCAGGTGCGCGTGGAGCGGGCCGGCGGATTCGTGCTCGACGCCGCGGTGAGCGCGTCGCCGGGGGAGACGATCGCGGTTCTCGGGCCGAGCGGAGCGGGGAAATCGACGCTGCTCGGGGCGCTCGCCGGTCTCGACCGTCTGTCCGCGGGGCACGTGCGCATCGGCGACCGGCTCGTGTCGTCGCCGGAACTGCGCGTGCCTCCCGCTCGTCGCGGCGTCGCGCTGCTCGGTCAGGATCCGCTCCTGTTCCCGCATCTCTCCGCCCGCGACAACGTCGCCTTCGCCCTTCGCTCGCGAGGGGTTTCCCGCGCCGACGCCCGGCGTCGCGCGGAGGACTGGCTCTCCCGTGTCGGCCTCTCCGGCCTCGGCCTGCGGCGTCCCGCGGACCTCTCCGGAGGGCAGCAGCAGCGGGCGGCCCTGGCCCGCGCGCTGGCCGCCGCCCCGCAGGTCGTGCTGCTCGACGAACCCCTCACCGGACTCGACGTCGAGACGGCATCCGAGATCCGCGGCGTGCTCCGCGACCAGGTGCGTGCCGTCGGGGCGACCACGATCGTCGTCACGCACGCCGCGGTCGATGCGGCGGCCCTGGCGGATCGCGTGATCGTCGTCGAGGACGGCACTGTCGTGCAGTCCGGCACGGTCGCGGAGGTGCTCCGCGCGCCGGCCACGCGTTTCGTCGCGGCGGTGGCAGGGCTTGATCGTGTGCCGGGCATCGTGCGCGCCGGAGCGTGGCGCGACGAGACGGGGATGCTGCAGCTGGCCGTGCCGGCGGTCGCCGACGGCCGGGCGAGCGCCGTCTTCCGCCCGGGCGCCGTGCGCCTTCGACCGATGGGACGCGAGGACGTCCGCGCCCTCGCCGCGGACGGAGCGGCGGAGAGGGAGATGGCGTGGACCGCACGGATCGCGCGCGTGGAGCCGTCGCCGTTCGGCGCACTCGTGCAGACGACGGCGCCGGATGTCGCCGTCGAGGTCGACGTGGAGGTGCTTGCCGATCGTGGGCTGGACGTCGGCGGCGAGGTGCGTCTGAGTGTGGACGCCTCGAGCATCCGCCTGGTGCCGATGAGCGCAGACGGCGCACCGGGGTAGCCTGACGCGATGAGCGGCATCCGCGCGTACCGACCGTCTGATCGCGACGCCGTCGCCGAGATCTGCGTGCGGACCGCCGAAGCGGGTGCGGATGCGACCGGCGTGCTGAGCGATGACGCGATCTGGCCCGCGATCTTCGTGCTGCCGTACGTCGAGCGGCATCCGGATCTCGCGTTCGTCGTCGTCGACGATCGCGACGTCGCGGTCGGGTACATCGTCTGCGCGCCCGACACTCGGGCGTTCGAGGAGTGGTTCCACGATCACTGGTGGCCTGTGCGGGGACGAGCCTGGACGGCGTCTCCGCCCGCTGATGAGCGCGAGGCGGAGATCCTGCGCTACGCCGCGAATCGCCGGGCCGGGGCCGAACCCTACGGTGACGCGCATCCGGCCCACCTCCACATCGACCTGCTCCCGGCGGCGCAGGGGCAGGGGTGGGGAAGGCGCCTGGTCGACACGCTTATCGGCGCGCTGCGCGAGCGCGGGGTGACGGGTGTGCACCTGGTCGCGAGCGCCGAGAACGCGGGCGCCCTCGCCTTCTACCGGCGCCTCGGGTTCACGCCCCTGCCGTCGCACGACGGCGTGCAGGCGTTCGCCATCGACCTCGCGGATCGGTGAGGCGGAGCCTTCGTCAAGCCCTCGTCGCGAGAGGATGCCGCCGCGTAGCCTCGCGATCATGGACGATCTCTCCTCGCCGACCGGCCGTGAACCCGCGCTGCAGGCTGAGCCTCGCGCCGATGGCAGCCCCCCGCGCGCCCTGGTTCTCGGCGGCACCGGATACATCGGCGGTCGCCTCGTGCCGCGGCTGCTCGCGGCCGGATACCGGGTGCGCCTGCTCGCCCGAGACGCGCGTCGCGTCGCGGCCTTCCCGTGGGGCGAGCGGGTGGAGGTCGTGGAGGGAACGGCGACCGACGTCGATGCGCTCACCGAGGCGGCCGCCGACGCCGACGTGCTGTACTACCTGATCCACTCCATGTCGGCGGGGCGCGATTTCGAAGACGCCGATCGGCGCGCAGCCCACGCCGTCGTGCGCGCGTCGGAGGAGGCGGGCGTCTCGCGCATCGTCTATCTCGGCGGGCTGCATCCCGAGGGCGTGGATCTCTCGCCGCACCTGCGGTCTCGCGTGGAGGTGGGGGAGACGTTCCTCGACAGCACGGTGCCCGCGCTGGTGCTGCAGGCCGGAGTCGTGATCGGTGCGGGGTCGGCGTCGTTCGAGATGGTGCGCCACCTCACCGAGGTGCTGCCGTACATGCCGGCGCCCCGCTGGGTGCGCAACCGCATCCAGCCGATCGCGGTGCGTGACGTGCTCCACTACCTGCTCGGTGCCGCCCGCATCCCGGACGAGGTCAATCGGGCGGTCGACATCGGCGGGCCGGATGTGTTGCGCTACGGCCAGATGATGAACGGCTACGCGGTCGAGGCGGGGCTGCCGCAGCGCGCCATCGCTCCGCTGCCGGTCCTCACGCCGGGGCTCGCCTCCCACTGGGTGGGCCTGGTCACCCCCATTCCCGCGTCCATCGCGCGCCCCCTGGTGGCATCGCTGCAGAACGAGTGCGTCGTCAAGAACGACGACGTCGACAACCTCATCCCGCGTCCGGACGAGGGCCTCACCCCGTATCGCGACGCGGTGAGACTGGCCCTCGGCCGCGTCGACTCCGACCAGGTCGAGACGAGCTGGCGCGACGCCGACCTCGTCGGGGTGCCGAGCGACCCGCTCCCGAGCGACCCCGACTGGGCAGGCCGCACGGTCTTCACCGATTCGCGCACGGCGATGACCGATGCTCCCGTCGATCAGCTGTGGAGCGTCATCGAGGGCGTGGGCGGAGAGAACGGCTGGTACTCGGCGGGACTCCTCTGGGCGATCCGCGGCTGGATGGATCGCCTCGTCGGCGGCGTCGGCCTGGCTCGCGGCCGCCGCAGCCGCGCGCGCCTCGGCGTCGGAGACGCACTCGATTTCTGGCGCGTGGAGGCGATCGAACCCGGGCGGCTGCTGCGCCTGCGGGCGGAGATGAAGGTTCCCGGTGCGGCGTGGCTCGAGCTGCGTGCGAGCGTGGAGGGAGAGGGCGCCCGGTACGACCAGCGCGCCATCTTCTTCCCACGCGGACTCACCGGCCGCCTCTACTGGCTCGCCGTGCTGCCCTTCCACGGGCTCATCTTCACCGGCATGGCCGCGCGCATCACGGCCGCGGCGGAGGACCGGGCTCAGGCCGCATCCGACACGACGTGAACCGTCATCGCACCAGTTCGCCGTGCGCGATCCGAACGGTGCGATCCACGAGCGACTCCGGCACGCGCACGTGCGAGATCAGGACGACCGCCTGGTCGTCGCGCGTCGCCTGCAGCAGGTCGGCCATCAGTGCGTCGGAAGTCGCCGGATCGACACCCGCCGTGGGTTCGTCGAGAACGAGCACGGGGAAGCCCCGCAGCAGCGCGCGCGCCAGCGCCAGGCGCTGCGCCTGCCCACCCGAGACGAGCGCGCCACGCTCGCCCACGCGGGCATCGAGACCGCCGCGCTCCCGCAGCCAGGGGCCGAGGCCGACACGCTCCAGCACCGCCTCGAGATCGGCATCCGTCGCGGTGTCGCGCGCGAAGACGAGGTTCTGACGGATGTCCTCGTCGAAGAGCATCGGATGCTGTTCGCACAGCCCGACCGTTCGGCGCACGTCGTCGGGGGCGAGCTCCGACACGTCGCGGCCGCCGATCGTGTACCCGCCGTCGACATCGAGGAACCGAACCAGGGCGTGCGCCAGGGTGGACTTGCCGGCGCCGCTGGAGCCGACCACGAGCAGGCGTTCCCCGGGACGCACGTCGAGGTCGATCCCGTGCAGGGCGGGCGCGGACGCTCCGGGCCAGCTCACCGAGACGTCGCGCAGCGTCAGTCCGTCGCCCAGCGGGGGAGCGTCGCCGGTCGCGTGCCGCTCGGGCGGGAGTTCGGAGGGTGCGGTCTCGGGCACGGTCGCCGCGATGCGCTCCGCGGAGCCGCGCACCTGCCGCCACGATGCGGCGGCGAGCGGCACCGCCGCGAACACCTCGAACACGGCCATCGGCACGAGCACGGCCACCGCGAAACCGGGGGCCTCGAGGGTGCCGGCCGTCACGAGCGGCGCGGTGGCGAACACCGCGGCGAGTGAGGCGAGCCCGGCCAGCAGCGAGACGATCGCGGCCGTTCCCGCCTGGGCGCCGGCTCGCCGCACGACGGCACGGCGCAGGGCGCGGTCGGCCTCCCGCACGCGCCCGCGGCTGCCTCGCTCCGCGCCGAACGCGGCGAGCACGTCGAGATTGGTGAGGTGATCGACCACGGCGTCGGCGAGGCGGCCACGCAGGGGCGCGATGTCGCGCTCGGAGCGAGACCCGGCGACCCATCCCCACCCCCACGCGGCGAAGCCCGCGGTGACCAGGCACGCGAGCAGCGTGACGGCGGCCGGCCACGCCACGACGGCCACGAGCACCACCGCGCCGAGCGCGACGATGGCCGACGAGAGCAGCGGCTGGGCGACGCGCAGCGGCAGATTCTGCAGATCATCGACGTCGTCGACGAGGCTCGACAGCACCGAGCCGCGTCGTGTGCGGGTGAGGCCGTCCGGCGCGAGCGGCACCAGGCGGCGCAGCAGATCCGTGCGGGTGGTGGCCAGCTGCCGCAGCGCGGCGTCGTGCCCGGTGAGGCGTTCGAGGTAGCGGAAGCAGGCGCGCGCGATGGCGAAGAAGCGCACGCCCACCACGGCGGCGGTCAGGTACAGCACCGGGGGCTGCTCGCTCGCGCGCACGATGAGCCATGCGCTCACCGCCAGGAGCGCCACGGCCGAGGCCTCAGACGCGAAGCCGGAGGCGATCGCCGGCCAGAATCGACGCAGCGGTGGCATCGCCCCGCGCAGCACCTCGCGGGTGCGGGAGTCGGCGGCGTTCACGCGGGCACCTCCGCGGCGGCGAGGTCGATGACCTGGTCGGCGATCGCACGGGCGCTGTCGCGATGCGAGATCAGCAGCACCACAGCGCCGCCGTCGGCCTCGGCCCGCAGGGCGCGCCACAGCGACGCCTCGGTCTCGGCGTCGAGGGCGGCGCTCGGCTCATCGAAGGCGACCACCGGCAGAGCGAGGCGTGCGCGACGATACAGCGCTCGCGCGACGGCGACGCGCTGGGCCTGCCCGCCCGAGAGCCCCGCACCCTGAACCCCGAGCACCTTCTGCGGATCGACGTCGTCGGCGCATGCCGCGGTGAGGGATGCGCCGACGAGCGCCGCATCCGGTTCCTCGTCGCCGAGCGCGACGTTCTCGGCGACGGTGCCGGCCGACAGTCCCGGGCGCTGGCCCGCCCACGCGAGCCACGTCGACGCGGCGAGACGGCGGACGTCGCGTTCGCCCCACGTCGCCGAACCGGAGAAGTCCGCCGTGCCGAGGAGCGCGGCGAACACGCTCGACTTGCCGATCCCGCTGGGGCCGACCAGCACCGTCACGCTGCCCGGCGCGGCGGTGAACGACACCGGAGCCAGGGGGCGGCCGCCGCGGCTCACCCGCATCTCGCGGAGGGTCAGCGCCCCGCCGCGCGGTGCGGCTTCCCGGGCATCGGGCTGCGCGTCGAGGTCGCGGGCGGCATCCAGCACCTCGAACACGTCGGTCGTGGCCGCAACCCCCTCGGCGGCGGCGTGGAACTGCACGCCCACCTGCCGCAGCGGCAGGTACGCCTCGGGAGCCAGCAGCAGCACGAACAGGCCGACGCCGAGGGCGAGGGAGCCGTCGATCAGGCGGAAGCCGATCGAGACGGCGATGATCGCCACCGAGATGCTCGCCAGGAATTCCAGCGCGAACCCCGACAGGAACGACACGCGCAGCACCTTCATCGTCTCGACGCGATAGCCGTCGGTGACGCGCTCGACGGAGGCGACGGCGCGGTGCTGGCGGCCGAACACCTTGAGGGTTCCGAGCCCCTGCACGGTGTCGGCGAATCGCGAGGCGAGGCGGCGCAGGGTGCTCCACTGCCGCGCCTGCAACGTCTGCGTGGCCAGCCCGATCAGCACCATGAAGAAAGGGATCAGCGGCAGGGTCAGCACGACCGTGAGACCGGAGATCGCGTCCTGCCACCACATCACCACGATCAGCAGCGGCGTGGCGACCGCGGTCATCACGAGCTGGGGAAGGTACCGCCCGAAATACGCCTCGAGCGCCGCGAGACCCCGCCCGGCGGTCAGTGCGAGCGCCGTGGTCGAACGTTCGGCGAGCCAGCCGGGTCCGAGGCGGTCCACGGCATCGAGCAGGCCGTCGCGCAGCTGCGACTCCACGCGCGCGGCAGCGCGGGAGGACACCGCCTCCCGCGCCCACAGCAACAGCGACCGCACGGCCACCGCGCCGGCCAGCCAGGCGCCCGTAGCGGCGAGCTCGGACCACGGCATCCCGTCGATCACGCCCGTCACCGCGCGGGTGAGCAGCCACGCGACGCCCACGATGACGATCGTCTGGGCGATCGCGAGCACCGCTATCGCGGCGAAGAAACCGCGTGAGGCGCGGGCATACCGCAGCAGGCGCGGGTCCACCGGAGGGGTGCGCCGCTCGGCTCGTCCTGTGTCGCTCACGTCGATTCGACCCTACTCGTTCGGATGCCGCGGGCCGCTCCCCGCCGGGAGAGCGGCCCGCGGGCGACGGGGATCAGTGCGCGGCCACCGACGCCCGCTCGATCACGTCGCGGGTCACGCGCTTGCGGAACACCCAGTAGGTCCAGGCCTGGTACGCGAGCACGAGCGGCAGGAAGACCAGCGCGGCCCACGACATGATCGTCAGGGTGTAGTCGGTGCTCGACGCGTTCTCGATCGTGAGGCTGAACGAGGGGTCGGTGCTCGAGGGCATGACGTAGGGGAACAGGGCGAACCAGAGCGTCAGCACGGCCGCGACGATCGTCACCGCGCCGGCACCGAACGCCCAGCCTTCGCGGTCCCGCGCGTTGAAGATCACCGACATCACGAGAGCGACCGCAGCGATCCCGGCGCCGGCGATGACGACCGCGATCAGCGGCGCCTCCCGCCCGGCGGCGATGAAGATCGTCCAGACCAGGAACACCGCGGCGACCGCGACCGTCAGCAGACCCGAGCGCTTCGCGAGTGACCGGGCATCGCGGTGCACCGGGCCGTCGGTCTTCAGCGCCACGAAGTACAGCCCGTGGGTGAAGAACAGCAGGAGGGTGGTCGCCCCGCCCAGCAGTCCGTAGGGATTCAGCAGCGTCAGCAGCGTGCCGGTGAACTCGAAGTCCGCGTCGATCGGCACGCCCTGCACGATGTTCGCGACGGCGACGCCCCACAGCAGGGCGGGGACGGCCGAACCGATCACGATCATCCCGTCGAAGCGTCGCTTCCACTCCTCGCCCTCGCGCTGGTGCCGGTACTCGAACGAGACTCCGCGCGCGATGAGGGCGAGGAGGATGAGCAGCAGCGGCAGGTAGAACCCGCTGAAGAGCGTGGCGTACCACTCGGGGAACGCCGCGAACAGGCACGCGCCGGCGACGATGACCCACGTCTCGTTGAGGTCCCAGATGGGGCCGATCGTGTTGATGATCTGTCGTCGGGACACGTCGTTCCTGCCGAGGAACGGCAGCGACATGCCGACGCCGAAGTCGAAGCCGTCGAGGACGAAGTAGCCGACGAACAGGAAGCCGACGATCCAGAACCACAGGTAGGCGAGATCCATGATGTGCTCCGCTCTTGCTCAGTAGACGGTCGTGGGCGTGTCTTCGACGGACACGTCGTTCGGATCGGGGTCGTCGGGGCCGGGCAGGGGGTCAGGGCCCTTCTGCGCGGCCTTCTTGATGAGGCCGAACTCGACCACCGCGAGGGCCGCGTAGATCAGGGTGAAGGCGACGAGCGAGATCAGCACCGTCCACCCCGGCACGTTGGGGGAGACGCCGTCCTCGGTGAGCATGAGGCTGAAGACGATCCAGGGCTGACGGCCCATCTCGGTGAAGACCCAGCCGACGAGGCTGCCGAGCAGCGGCAGCGGAGCGGCCCAGATCGCCACGCGCCACGCCCACTGCGGCACATCCCGCTTGGCGTTCTTGCGGGTGAGCCACAGGCCGGCGATCGCGATGAGGAACGCCGCGCCGCCGAGGCCCATCATCCAGCGGAAGGACCAGTACGTGACCCACACGATCGGCATGTAGTCCACGCCGGCGCCGTAGAGCGTCTCGTACTGCGCCTGCAGGTCGTTGAAGCCCTCGACGCAGCCGTTCAGATCGTGCGTCGACAGGAAGGCCAGCAGATAGGGCACGCGCAGCGACCACACCTCGTGCGAGGCGTCGGGCGTTCCGATGGAGAAGATCGAGAACGACGCATCCGCCCCGCACGCGCTCTCCCACATCGCCTCCGCGGCGGCCATCTTCATCGGCTGGGTCTCGACCATGACCAGACTCAGCTGATCGCCGCTGAGGGCGACGCCGATGAACGAGACGACCATGAACCACAGGCCGAACCGCAGCGATGAGCGCATCGTCTCGAGGTGCTGGCCGCGGCGCAGGTGCCACGCCGAGACGGCGATGACGATGGCGGCGGCGAACATCCACGCGCTCGTGATCGTGTGGGGGAAGGCGGCGAGGACGACCGGGTTGGTGAGCACCGCGACGATGTCGACGAGTTCGGCGCGTCCGCCGTCGGCGGCCATCTGGTAGCCCACGGGGTTCTGCATGAAGGCATTCGCCGCGAGGATGAAGTACGCCGACAGGGTCGACCCGAACACGACGGCCCAGATGCTCGCCAGGTGCAGCTTCTTCGGCAGACGGTTCCACCCGAAGATCCAGACGCCGATGAACGTGGCCTCGAAGAAGAAGGCCATGAGCCCCTCGAACGCGAGCGGCGCGCCGAAGACGTCGCCGACGAAGCGGGAGTAGGCGGACCAGTTCATGCCGAACTGGAACTCCTGCACGATGCCCGTGACCACGCCCATCGCGAAGTTGATGAGGAAGATCTTCCCGAACAGCCGCGTCAGGTGCAGCCACTTCACATCGCCGGTGCGGTGCCACACCGTCTGGAAGATGGCGGTGACCAGCGCCATCCCGAGGGTGAGCGGCACGAAGAGGTAGTGGTAGAGCGTGGTGAGGCCGAACTGCCATCGGGCGAGGAGGAGGGGGTCGAGCAGTTCCACGGTGCACCTTCCGGGTAGGGGCGCTGGTTCAGGTGCCGTCAGGATATCCGGGTGTGGTCTGACCACACAACATCGAGAGGACGAGATGTCTCGTCGTCGAAGGAGTTCGGTAAGTTCGAGCCATGGCGAAAGCGGGGCCGGATGACGAGGTCGATCTGCTGATCGACGCGTGGTCGACGCGGCTTCCCGATGTCGACCTCACGCCGCTCGACGTGTTCTCGCGGCTGCGAAGGGTCGCGCTGCGCCTCGGGCGGCTTCGCTCGGCGGCTTTCCGGGGAGCGGGACTGGCGGCGTGGGAGTTCGACGTGCTCGCGGCGCTGCGCCGTGCCGAGCCGCCGCATCGCCTGTCGGTGGCGCAGCTGATCGAGGCCTCGATGATCTCGAGCGCCGCGATGTCGCACCGCCTCGACAACCTCGTCGCCCGTGACTTCGTCGCCCGCAAGGCCAATCCGCTCGACGGACGGGGTGTGCTCGTGCAGCTCACCGATGCCGGGGCCGACCACGTCGATGCGGCGATGACCGCGCTCGCGCAGCGCGAAGCCGAGGTGCTGGCAGGTGTCTCCGACGCCGATCGCGCCACCCTGACGAGGCTCTTGCGCACCCTGCTGGACGCGCCCGTCGACTGACGACTGCCCACCCGAGACGTCTCGCCCGCCGGGTCGTACGATGGCACCACGCCCATCCAGGGAGGTCGCCATGGTGCAGGTCCGCGTCGCCGGCGTCGCGCTCGACGCCTCGCGACAGCACGTCATCCTTCTCAAGCCCGTGGACGAGGTCCCGGGCGCCGGCAAAGTGCTTCCCATCTGGATCGGGGAGCAGGAGGCGACGTCGATCCTCGTCGCCGTCGAGGGTGCGCCGACCCCTCGGCCGCTGGCCCACGACCTCATGAAGACCCTCCTGGAGAGCATGGGTGGTGCGGTCGATCGGGTCGAGGTGACCCGCATCGAGGAGGGGACCTTCTACGCCGAGGTCACCGTGACCACGGCGCTGGGCGCGCGTGTCGTGGATGCACGCCCCTCCGACGCGGTGGCGCTCGCCTCGCGCACGGGATCACCGATCTGGGTCGCCGATGCCGTCATGGACGAGGCGGGCGTGACCGACATGCTCGCCGATGCGGAGGAGACCGAGGCGGCGGAGCAGAAGGTCGACGAGTTCAAGCGGTTCCTGGACGATGTCGATCCCGACGACTTCCGCAGCTGAGGTGACCGTCCTCCAGGTCGTCGCGGCGGTGATCGAGCGTGACGGTCTCGTGCTGGCGTGCCGTCGGCGCGCCGACCGCTCCGCGGGAGGGCTGTGGGAGTTCCCCGGCGGCAAGATCGAGCCGGGCGAGACGGCCGAGCAGGCGCTGCGACGTGAGATCGCCGAGGAGCTGGGGGTCGAGATCAGAGTGGTCGGCGAGCTGACGGCCGACGTCACCGTCGTGGGCGGGCGCAGCATCCGACTCGTCTGCCTGCGAGCGACACTGCTCAACGCTGCACCCGAGAGCAGCACCGACCACGACGAGCTGCGCTGGACGGCACCGGCCGACCTGCCGTCGCTGGAGTGGGCAGATCCCGACCTCCCCGCCGTCCGCCTCCTGTCCCGCCCCTGACCTCGCCCCGGAGCCCCCGGGCTCCCCCGGCCGCCCGGGGGCTCCGTGGATGTCGGAGAATCGCGCCGATGTCGGAGGATCGGCCGCGAATCATCCGACATCGGGCCGAATCTCCGACCATCGTGAGGGGCTCGGGTGAGGCGCACGGGCAGGACGCTCGGGCAAGGCCAGGCGCGTGGGCGCGGAGGCTCAGACGCGCGTGGCCGCGGGAGCACCCCTCCAGCCGAGCGCCGGAGCGACGTGCGTGGCGAAGTTCTGCACGAGCCGCAGGTTGAAGTCGACGCCGAGCTGGCTCGGGATCGTGAGCATCAGCGTGTCGGCCGACTGCACCGCGGCATCCTCACGCAGCTGCTCGACGAGGGCATCGGGTTCACCGGCGTAGGTCTTGCCGAACGTGGAGCGCATCCCGTCGATCACGCCGATCTGGTCGCCGCCCTGTGCGCCGCCGAAGTACATGGCGTCTTCGGCGGTCAGGATCGGGAAGACGGACCGGCTCACCGACACGCGCGGGGTTCCGGGATGGCCGGCTTCGCGCCATGCCGCGCGGAAGGCGTCGATCTGCGCAGCCTGGAGGAGATCGAACGGCGTGCCATCGGCCTCGGTGAGAAGCGTCGACGACATGAGGTTCACGCCGGTGCGGCCCGCCCACTCCGCCGATTCGCGATTGCCCGCGCCCCACCAGACGCGCGAGCGCAGTCCTTCCGACAGCGGTTCGATGTGCGCCCTCCCGGCCACACCGCCGAACGGCGATGCAGGGTCGCCGTCGGCGAGACCCTCACCGTCGATGGCGCGCAGGAACGTCGCGAAGTGCTCGCGGGCGATGTCGGCGCCGCGAGGGTCGCGTGATCCGGTGTAGCCGAAGGCCTCGTAGCCCCGCACCACGGTCTCGGGTGAGCCACGGCTCACGCCCAGCGCGAGGCGGCCGTCGCTGATGAGATCCACCGCTGCGGCCTCTTCGGCGAGGTAGAGCGGGTTCTCGTAGCGCATGTCGATGACGCCGGTGCCGATCTCGATGCGGCGCGTGCGCGCGGCGATCGCCGCCAGGAGCGGCATCGGCGAGGACTGCTGGCGGGCGAAGTGGTGCACGCGGAAGAAGA
>NZ_DEPK01000215.1:0-4019 GCF_002358725.1 Microbacterium sp. UBA3394 | reverse complement strand
CGGGTCGAGACCCGAGAAGGGCTCATCGAGGATGAGCACGTCGGGGTCGTGCACGAGGGCCGCCGCGATCTGTGCGCGCTGCTGGTTGCCGAGCGACAGGGTCTCGATGTTGTCGCCGAGACGCTCGCCGAGACCGAGGTCTTCCAGCAGTGCACGCGCGCGCGACTCGGCGTCGGCCTTGCCGAAGCCGTGCAGGCGGGCGAGGTAGACGATGTGCTCGAGCACCTTCATCTTCGGGTACAGGCCGCGCTCCTCGGGCATGTAGCCGAAGCGCCGTCGGTCGGCGGAGGTGACCGTCGCGCCGTCGAGCGTCACGGTGCCGGCGTCGCCGCCGAGCACACCGAGCACGATGCGCATCGTGGTGGTCTTGCCGGCGCCGTTGCCGCCGACGAATCCGGTCAGACGTCCGGGGGCGACGTCGAACGTGACGTCGTCGAGCACCCGGCGCTCGCCGTAGCTCTTGGTGAGGCCCTGCAGTCGCAGCATGTCGCGCTCCTTCCGGCGGAGATCTTCCACCGACACCGACGCTACAAACCCGGGCCGATGCGGACATCCCCCCTCGGGCGGGTTCGTGGCCTCCCTCCCGGGGTGGAGGATCAGGCCAGGCCGTGCCGGTGGGCGTAGACGACGGCCGCGACGCGGTCGCGGGCCCCGAGCTTCTGCAGCACGTTCGAGACGTGCGTCTTCACCGTCGCCTCGCCGATGTAGAGCCGCTGGGCGATCTCGGCGTTGCTCAGCGCCTGCGCGACCAGCCGCAGCACCTCGGCCTCGCGCTCGGTCAGCTCCGGCGCCGGCACGGCAGCCGGCGTTCCCGCGACGCCGCCCGCACCGCCCGCACCGCCCGCACCGGAGGGAGTGGATGCCGCGGACGCCGACGCCGCCGCGGACGCTGCTGCCGGCGCGGCGTCGGTGGCCGCATCCGTGCCCGCGAAGCGCGCGATCACGCGACGGGTCACCTCGGGCGCCAGCAGCGCGTCGCCCGAGGCGAGCACGCGCACGGCGTGCACGAGCTCCTCGGGGCCGGCGTTCTTGAGCACGAAACCGCTCGCCCCGGCGGACAGCGCGCGGAAGAGGTAGTCGTCGCGGTCGAACGTGGTCACGATCACGATCGCCGGCCCGTCGGCGGCGGCCGCGACGATCCGTCGGGTGGCGTCGATGCCGTCCATGTCGGGCATCTGCACGTCCATGCAGATGACGTCGGGCTGCAGGGCGGATGCGGCGGCGATCGCCTCGGCGCCGGTGCCGGCCTCGCCGACCACGTCGATCTCTCCCGTCGCCTCGAGGATCATGCGGAACCCCGCTCGCATGACGGCGTGGTCGTCGACCAGCAGCACCCGGATCACGCGGGGACCTCCGCCGTGACGGGCACGTGTGCGCGCACGAGGAACCCGCCGCGCTCGCGGGGCGCGGCGGTGAGAGTGCCGCCGATCGCGGCCGCGCGCTCGCGCATCCCCACGATGCCGAGCCCGGAGCGCGGCGACAGCGCGGTTCGTCCGGTGTTGGTGATCTCGAGCTCGACTCCGTCGCCGGTGTAGCGCAGCCGCACCTCGGCGGTGGCGCCGGGGCCGCCATGGCGGCGCGCGTTCGTGAGCGCCTCCTGGGTGATGCGGTACAGGCTCACCTCGGCGACGGCGGTCAGCGGATGCGGTTCCCCGACCGTCGTGAGCGTCGTGGGCAGTCCATGGTCGCGGGCGTGGGAGACGAGGTCGTCGAGGCCGGCGAGGGTGAGGGTGGAGCCGTCGACCGGCTCGGCGTCGTCGGTGCGGAGCGTCTCCAGCAGATGCCGCAGCTCCGACAGGGCGCCGCGGGCAGAATCCTCCACGCCCGCGAGGGCGGCGCGGGCGGCGGCGGGGTCCTGATCGAGCACCGCGCGTGCGGCACCGGCCTGCACCCCCATCGCCGAGACGTGGTGGGCGACGACGTCGTGGAGTTCGCGGGCGATGCGCACCCGGTCGAGGGCGACCGCCTGCGCCGCCGTCACCTCGCGTTCGCGCTCGAGCTCACGTGTGCGCTGCTCGAGGGCGGTGCGCTGCTCGGCGGCGGTGAAGGCGCGCTCGCCCATGTAGTAGGCGCCGCCGAAGAAGGCGGCGTTGATGAGGAACTGCAGGATCATGAAGGCCGCGAAGGGCGAGAACAGTCCGGCCTGCGACAGCGCCTCGTCGGAGGGGTCGATCGCAGCGCGGAAGGTCGTGACGATCAGCCACACGAACATGCCGACGATGATGCCCGTGCGCACGATCGTGGCTCGCCGGCGATCGACCAGCCACGCGCCGACGGTATAGAAGCTCACGAAGATGGCGATGTTGCCGACGTAGACCTCGGGGATGCGCGCGGTCATGCCCACGAAGTACGTCAGGGCGACGGCGATCGCGACCGTGGCGGGATAGCGCCGCCGCACCGCGAGCGGGGCGGTGAGGGCGAGCGCGTAGACGAGGCCCCACTCGGGGCCGGGGGCATCGCCGCCGAAGATCCCGGCGACGGAGTTCAGCGCGATGCTGAGCACGGCGGCGATGAACAGTCCCGCGGCGAGCCAGACATCTGACCGCAGTGATGCGCGGGTGGTCGCGCGCACACCGCGCGCGCTGTCGAGGGCGGACATTCCTCCACCGTACGGGCGGCGTCGGCGGCGGACATCCCTCGGAGGGCGGAGATCCCGCGGCGGGGTGGGATGTGCTGGTTGACTGTGCGGGGGAGGGAAGCCGGATGAACGACCGAACGCGTCGCCGCCGCGAGCATCGCGAAGCGTCGACGTCACGCCGTCAGGACGGCCGCGTCGGCGTCGCCATGGTCGGCATGGCGGTCGTCGCGTGGTGGCCCGCCTTCACCCTCGGCGCGTGGGGAGACCTGTTCTTCGACCAGCTGCTGGCCGTCTGGGCGGCGGCCACGGCGGCGTTCGTCTTCGTGCTCGTCGAGCGTCGCCCCGTCGGCGCGCGGCTGCTGCGCGCGTTCCTGCTGCTGCTTCCGAGCGTGTGGCTGGCGCTGATGTTCTTCATCAACGACGAGGAGGAGGACCTCTTCGTCTTCCTCATCGATCTCGGTGCGATCCTCGCGGTGCTGATCGGACTGCCGTTCACCCTGTGGCTGCTCGTGCGGATCGTGTGGCCGGAGTTCGGCGACGAGACGCGCGTGAGCACGAAGTGGCTGATCGCGCTGGTCGTGGTCGGGGTGGCGGTGGCGTCGTTCCTGCTGGGCCTGAACCACAAGGCTTTCCTCACGTGCGAGGACTTCACCGAGAGCGGCAACTCCGCTCCGCTGGACTGCACGCCCGAGCCGGAGGAGACGCCGGACCCCGCGCCGACGCCGACGCCGACGACGTCGGCGGAGTGAGCCCGGTCACGCGTCGCCGGATGAGGCGACGCGCAGCACGAGAGCGTCGGTGACCCCGAAGATCGCGATCGCCGCCCGATCCTTCTGCGCCATCGGCGTGGTCTCGATCGGCACCACCCGCGGATCGACGACCTCGATCTCCTCGCCGCCCGTGATCAGCGTCGCACCTCCCGCGGCGAGCACGTTCCGAAGCCACTGCGTGCCCGGCCCGTAGGGGATGGTGACGTAGAAGAGGTCGCCCTCCCGGTGCGTGCCGATGGGGGTCTCGTAGACCGTCCCCGAGGAGCGGCCGCGGTGACGGATGATCGTCCACGGCGACTCCGTCGTGCCGGCGGTGCGCATCGCGCCGCGGTTCATCACGTCGCGCTGGATCACGCGGGCCGCCCGCAGCACGGACGGGTTCTTCGTGCGCACGCCGACGACGAAGGCGGCCAGCACGGCGACGACGCCGACGAGCGCAACGGTGAGAACGGCGAGCAGGACACGCGCGAGCGGCTTCATGCGACCAGCATCCCGAGCCATCCGCTGTGCCACAACCCCCGGGACCGTGTCAGAAGATCATCGGGCGATCGTCGTCGTCCGCGCCGTCGAGGTCGAGGTCGACGACCACCGGCACGTGATCGCTCGGCCCCTCGCCCTTGCGCTCGTCGCGATGGATGGATGCGCCGGTCACCGCGTCGGCGAAGGTCTCC
>NZ_DEPK01000159.1:0-5941 GCF_002358725.1 Microbacterium sp. UBA3394 | reverse complement strand
GACACGATCTGGTCGCACGTCTCGGTCACCAGGCGGGAGAGCCCCTTGCCCTCGGAGCCGACGACGATCACGACCGGCCGGTCGGCCAGTTCGAGCTTCGGCAGCGACACGTCGCCCCCGCCGTCGAGCCCGAGCACGAAGACCCCCTGCTTCTTGTACTCCTTGAGCGTGGACGTGAGGTTCGGCGCGAGAGCGACCGGGATGCGCGCGGCCGCGCCGGCGCTGGTCTTCCACGCGGCGGAGTTGACACTGGCCGAGCGTCGCTGGGGCAGGATGATCCCCTGACCGCCGAACGCGGCGGTCGAGCGGATGATGGCCCCGAGGTTGCGCGGGTCGGTCACCCCGTCGAGGGCGACCAGGAGCGGGGTCGCGCCGGTGTCGAGCACCTGCTCGAGCAGGTCCTGCGGGTGCGCGTACTCGTAGGGCGGCACCTTGAGGGCGACACCCTGGTGCACGCCGTCGAATCCGGCCATGCGGTCGAGCTCCGGCCGGGTGACCTCGAGGATCGCGATCTCGCGATTCGTGGCGATCGACAGCATCTCCTTGACGCGATCGTCCATCTCCACCCGCTGCGCCACGTAGAGCGCCGTGGCCGGGATGCGCGCACGCAGCGCCTCGAGCACGGAATTGCGCCCGGTGACGGTCTCGGTGTCGTCGGAGGATCCGCGGCCGGAGCGGTTCGGGTTCGAGCCCTGGGGCTTCGCTCCCGGACGCCCCTTGCCGCCCGCGGCGACGTAGCGGTCCTGGGCGGCCTTGCGCTTGCCGGCGGGGTGCCAGGCGCGGTCCTCCGCCTTGGGCGTGGGGCCCTTGCCCTCGAGCGACCGTCGCTTCTGTCCGCCGGACCCCTTCGTGGGGCCCTTCTTCTTGCCCCGGCTCGCGCCGGGTCGTCCTGGCTTAGCCATCGCTCAAGCTCCAGTGTGTTCCATCGGGGGTGTCTTCCAGGGTGATGCCGGCGGCGGCGACGGCGTCGCGGATCCGATCGGCCGTGGCCCAGTCCTTCGTCGCGCGCGCGTCGGCCCGCTGCGTGATCATCGTCTGCACGAGCGCGTCGAGCGCCGTCGCGTGCGCGTCGCCGGTGTCGCTGCGCCACATCGGATCGAACGGGTCGATGCCGAGCACGCCGGTCATCGCGGCGACGTCGGCGAAGGCGCGCAGCGCCGCATCCCGATCGCCCGCCTCCAGTGCCGCGTTGCCCGCCCGGACCGTCTCGTGCAGCACGGCGAGCGCCTGCGGCACGCCGAGGTCGTCGTCCATCGCCGCCGCGAACCGGTCGGGGATTACGGCCGTCACGCGCAGGTCGACCGTGTCGTCGCGCAGCGTGCGCACGGCGCGGTCGAGGAAGCCTCGGATGCGCTCGAGTGCGGCCTCGGCCTCGGCGAAGCTCGAGGCGGAGATGTCCAGGCTCGACCGGTAGTGGGCGCCGGCGAGCGCGTAGCGCACGACGAGCGGGTCACGATCGGCGAGCACCTCGTCGGCGAGCAGGACGTTGCCGATCGACTTCGACATCTTCTGGTCGCCGACGGTCACGAGGCCGTTGTGCACCCAGTACCGGGCGAAGCCGTCGCCGGCGGCGGTGGACTGGGCCAGCTCGTTCTCGTGGTGCGGGAAGCGCAGATCGAGGCCGCCGCCGTGGATGTCGAAGTCGCCGCCGAGGTAGCGGCGCGACATCGCGGAGCACTCGATGTGCCAGCCCGGGCGCCCCGCGCCCCAGGGCGAATCCCACGACGCGCTGGCCGGCTCCCCCGGCTTCGCGCCCTTCCAGAGGGCGAAGTCGTGGGGATCGCGCTTGCCGCGCGGATCCGCGTCGGCCGCGGTCTCCATCGCGTCGACCTTCTGATGCGTCAGGTCTCCGTAGGCGGCCCAGGAGCGCACGTCGAAATAGACGTCGCCCGCCGCGGCGTAGGCGTGACCGCGATCGATCAGTCGCGAGATCAGCGAGATCATCTGCGGGATGGAGCCGGTCGCCCGCGGTTCGTAGGTGGGCGGGAGGATGCCGATCGCCGCGTAGGCGCGGCTGAACTCCTGCTCCATGCGGTAGGCCAGCGCCCACCACGGCTCGCCGTCGACGGCCTTCTCGAGCACCTTGTCGTCGATGTCGGTGACGTTGCGCACGAAGGTCACGCGGTCGTACCGGTGGGCGAGCCAGCGGCGAAGGATGTCGAAGCTCAACGCGCCGCGCAGATGCCCCAGGTGGGGCCCCGACTGCACGGTGGGGCCGCAGACGTACACGGTGACGTTCGCGGGATCGATCGGCACGAAGTCGCGCAGGAGCTGCGCCTTGGTGTCGTAGAGCCGGAGAGTCACCCGCCCAGCCTACCCGCGGCGCGCCGAGCGGCCGCCCCGGGAGGCGGCGCACTGAGGTGGGGTAGAACGGTGTGGTGCTGCACGTTCTCGCCGTCCTGGTCG
This sequence comes from Microbacterium sp. UBA3394, assembly GCF_002358725.1. Classification (NCBI taxonomy): domain Bacteria; kingdom Bacillati; phylum Actinomycetota; class Actinomycetes; order Micrococcales; family Microbacteriaceae; genus Microbacterium; species Microbacterium sp. UBA3394. The sequence goes on along the minus strand of NZ_DEPK01000159.1, from coordinate 3,535 downwards.
CCGCGATGCTGTTCGGCACCACCGGCACCGCGCAGGTGCTCGGCCCCGACGGGACCACGCCGCTGTCGGTCGGCGTGATGCGGCTGATCGTGGGCGGAATCGCCATCGCCGCGATCACCTTCCCCCTCGCCGCCCGTCGAGCGCGGCGGTCGCCGACACCGCAACCTCGGGTGACACCGTGGGCTCTCGCCCTGATGGCCCTGACCGCCGTCGCGCTGGCCGTCTACCAGCCGCTGTTCTTCCTCGGCACCGCACGCAACGGCGTGGCGGTGGGAACGGTGGTCGCCCTGGGGTCGGCGCCGGTCCTCGCCGGTGTCGCCGAATGGATGCTCACCCGTCGCCGCCCGACCGCGACGTGGATCGGCGCGACCGCTCTCGCCACCGCCGGCGTCGTGATGCTCGGGTTCGCCGGCGGCGGCGAGGCTGGCACCGACCCGGCCGGCCTCGCGGGGTCGCTCGGCGCCGGCGCCAGCTTCGCCGTGATCGCCGTCTCCCAGCGCCGCCTGCTCGACGCCGGGTGGGATCCGTTCCTCGTCGTCGGGGCGATGGGCGCCGGCTCCGGCGTGCTGGCCCTCGGAGCGCTGCCGTTCGTCGACCTGACGTGGCTGGCCGACCCCGCGGGCATCGCCATGACGGCGTGGCTGGGGGTGGCGACGATCGCCGTCGCCTACACCGTCTTCACCTGGGGACTGAGCGGCCTCACCGCCGCGACGGCTGCGACGCTCACGCTGGGTGAGCCGCTGACGGCGACCCTTCTCGGCGTCGTCGTGCTCGGCGAACGCCTGCCGACCGTCGCTCTCCTCGGCCTCGCGGTTCTCGGGGCGGGGCTGGCCCTGCTGGCGTGGGGAGCGCGCACCCCGCGCGATCCCGAGCCGTTCGCCGTCGAAGGCTGACGGCTCCCGTTCAGGCGGGCAGCACCAGCGCGACGGCGGTGACCGCCACCCCCTCGCCGCGACCCGTGAACCCGAGGCCGTCGGTCGTCGTGGCCGACACCGAGACCGGCGCCCCGCCGAGAGCCGCCGAGAGCGCGCTCTCGGCCTCGAGCCGCCGCGGCGAGAAGCGCGGGCGGTTCGCCTGGATCTGCACCGCGACGTTTCCGACGCGCCAGCCCGCCTCCCCGAGAAGGCCCACCGTGCGCGTGAGGAAGACCTCGCCGTGCGCGCCGTCGTACTCCGGGCGGCCCGTGCCGAAGTGGGTTCCGATGTCTCCCAGACCCGCCGCCGACAACAGGGCGTCGACGATGGCGTGTGCCACCGCATCCCCGTCGGAGTGCCCCGCCAGGGCCGGTTCCCCCGGCCACGACAGGCCCGCGAGACGGAGGTCGCCGCTCGTCGCGAAGGCGTGAACGTCCGTGCCCACGCCCACACGAGGCGCCCCGCCGGTCGGGGTGAGCGTCGCGTGGCGCACCGGGAGCGGATCCGCCGCGACGAGATGACGGGCGCGCTCGAGGTCGGCCGGCGTGGTGATCTTGAACGCGAGCGGGTCGCCCGCCACGGCCGACACGTCGTGCCCCGCTTCGGCCATGAGCGCGGCGTCGTCGGTGTGCTCGCGCGTGACGGCGCGGTAGGCGGCATCCAGCACGTCTCGGCGGAAACCCTGCGGCGTCTGCGCCGCGGACAGCTCGGAACGGTCCACGGCTCCGACGACGGCGCGGTCTTCGACGCGCTTGATCGTGTCGATAACCGGCAGCACCGGGATGACGCCGTCGGCGCCGGCTTCGAGACCGGCGATCACGCGCGCGAAGACGTCGGGCGGCGTGAGCGCGCGCGCCGCATCATGCACGAGCACGTAACGGACATCACCCCACAGGGCGGCCAGACCCGCGCGCACCGACTCCTGGCGCGAGCCCCCTCCCGTCACGACGGTGACGAGGTCGCGCCGCTCGCCTGCCGCCTCGATCGCCTCGGTCAGCGCGTCGCCCTCCCGCCCGGCGGGAGCGACGACGACCACCTGCGCCGCAGCGGCGCGGAAGACACCGGCGAGGCAGTGCCGCAGCAGCGAATGCTCATCGATGCCGACGAGCGCCTTCGGCCCGCCGGCGCCCAGTCGGGTGCCGGCGCCGGCCGCGACGACGACGACGGCGACGCGGGGAACCGGAGTGATGCTCACGGCATCACGCTACCGGGGAGATCAGCTCGCGAGCACCTCGTCGAGCATGACGCTCGCCTTGTCCTCGTCGGTCTTCTCGGCCAGGGCGAGCTCCGAGATCAGGATCTGCTTGGCCTTCGCGAGCATGCGCTTCTCGCCGGCGGAGAGCCCACGGTCCTGATCGCGGCGCCACAGGTCGCGGACGACCTCGCTCACCTTGATGACGTCACCGGAAGCAAGCTTCTCGAGGTTCGCCTTGTAACGGCGGGACCAGTTGGTGGGCTCCTCGGTGAAGGGGGCACGCAGCACCTCGAAGACCTTGTCGAGGCCTTCCTTGCCGATCACGTCGCGGACGCCGACGAGGTCGACGTTCTCCGCCGGAACCTCGATGACCAGATCGCCCTGGGTGACGTTGAGCTTCAGGTATTTCTTCGTCTCGCCCTTGATCACACGGTCTTTGACCTCGATGATGGTCGCCGCTCCGTGGTGGGGGTAAACGACGGTTTCGCCAACCTCAAAAAGCATGGAGTTATGTCCCTTCGGCAACCTCCAGAATACCACAGGCGACATACGCTAAGGTTCTCCACCGCGGGCGGCGGCCCGTCACGGCCCCGGTCGGCACCCGCGCCGGTGACACCCTAGAATCGGAGACGATGCCGTCATCCGTCCCGGGAGGATCCGTGATCTCGAACAACCGCACCGCTGCGCGGCGACTGGCGTCTCTGGCGCTCGGCGCGGCCGTCGTCCTGGGGGCGACCGGCTGCAGCATGATCTCCACGCAGGCGACGACCATCCAGTACTCGCCGGGTGACGGGATGATGGTCCCCGACACCTCCGGTCCCCTGCAGGTGCGCAACGTGCTCGTGGTCACCGACGACGGCGAGCAGGGCAACCTCGTCGCCGCCGTCGTCAACGGCACCGACAGCGCCGAGACGCTCCGCATCGACATCGGCGACGCCGGGTCGGTGGGCACCGCGACGATCCGCGTCCCCGCGAACACGGTCATCAGCCTCGGGTCCGATGAGACCGAGCCGCTGCTGATCGAAGACCTCGGCGGAGCGATGCCGGGCACCGACATCCCGATGTCGTTCCAGTCGGGCGACGGCGAGACGACCGTCGTGCCCGTGCCGGTGCTCGACGGCGAACAGGACTACCTCGCGCCGCTCGTCCCCTGACCACCCGCGCCGCGAAGCGGTGAAGGCCCCGAAGCAGATCTCGATCTCCTCCGGGGCCTTCGTCGTCGTCGGGCTCAGGCCTCGAAGCGGTAGCCCAGACCGCGCACGGTCACGAGCATCGTGGGGTCGCTCGGGCTCTGCTCGATGCGCGAGCGGATGCGCTTGATGTGCACGTCGAGGGTCTTGGTGTCGCCGAAGTAGTCCGTGCCCCAGACGCGATCGATCAGCTGACCGCGGGTGAGCACGCGACCCGCGTTGCGCATGAGCACCTC
>NZ_DEPK01000239.1:4026-5168 GCF_002358725.1 Microbacterium sp. UBA3394 | reverse complement strand
GACATCATCGTCGACGGCGGCAACGCGCTGTTCACCGACACCATCCGTCGCGAGAAGGCCGTACGCGAGACCGGCATCAACTTCGTTGGGATGGGCGTGTCCGGCGGCGAGGAGGGCGCACTCCTCGGACCCTCGATCATGCCCGGCGGCTCCGACGAGTCGTGGGTCACCCTGGGGCCGATCCTGACCTCGATCGCCGCGGTCGCCGAGGGCGAGCCCTGCGTCACGCACGTCGGACACAACGGCGCCGGCCACTTCGTGAAGATGGTGCACAACGGCATCGAGTACGCCGACATGCAGCTGATCGCCGAGGCCTACGACCTCATCCGACGCGGCACCGGCAAGACCCCCGCCGAGATCGCCGATGTCTTCGCGGAGTGGAACCGCGGCGAACTGGAGTCGTACCTCATCGAGATCACCGCCGAGGTGCTCCGTCAGGTCGACGCCGACACCGGAAAGCCCCTCGTCGATGTCATCCTCGACCAGGCCGGCGCCAAGGGCACCGGAGCCTGGACCGTGCAGACCGCCCTCTCCCTCGGCGTGCCGGTCTCCGGCATCGCCGAAGCCACCTTCGCGCGCTCGCTGTCCAGCCACCCCGAGCAGCGCGAGGTCTCCCGCGACCTGCCGGGTCCCGCCGACGACGCGCAGCAGTCCTGGACCGTCGAAGACCCCGACGCGTTCATCGAGAAGATCCGACTCGCCCTCTATGCGTCCAAGATCGTCGCCTATTCGCAGGGCTTCGACGAGATCCGCGCCGGCGCCGCGGAGTACGACTGGAACATCGACCTCGGTGCGGTGTCGAAGATCTGGCGCGGCGGCTGCATCATCCGCGCACAGTTCCTCAACCGCATCGCCGACGCCTACGACACCGAGGCCGACCTTCCCGTGCTGCTGACGGCGCCGTACTTCGTCGAGGCGCTGCAGCGCGCGCAGACGGCGTGGCGCGAGGTCGTCGCGACCTCCGCGAGGGTGGGAATCCCCGCACCGGCGTTCTCGTCGTCGCTGGCGTACTACGACGGGCTGCGCGCGGATCGGCTCCCCGCCGCCCTCATCCAGGGACAGCGCGACTTCTTCGGCGCCCACACGTACAAGCGCGTCGACAAGGAAGGCACCTTCCACACCCTGTGGTCGGGCGACCGCAC
>NZ_DEPK01000239.1:0-3643 GCF_002358725.1 Microbacterium sp. UBA3394 | reverse complement strand
GCCGAGGTCTAGGGTCGGGGAGCATGAGCTCTCTGCGCATCCTGTTCCTCGGCGGCTCCGGCGTCATCAGCACCGCGTGCGTGCGTGCCGCGGTCGCCGCCGGCCACGACGTCGCCGTCCTCAATCGCGGCAGCCGCTCCCGGCCTCTTCCCGAGGGCGTCCGTGAGCTGACGGCCGACGTGCGCGACGGTGACGCCGTGAGAGGGGCGATCGGAGGCGACCGGTTCGACGTCGTCGCCGACTTCCTCTCCTTCATCCCCGACCACGTCGAGACGACCCTCTCCGCCGTCGGATCGCCCGCTCAGTACATCTTCATCAGCTCGGCCTCGGCCTACCAGAAGCCGCCGCGTCGACTCCCGGTGACCGAGTCCACGCCCCTTCACAACCCGTACTGGCAGTACTCGCGCGACAAGATCGCGTGCGAAGACCTGCTCGTGCAGCGCTCGCGGCGCGACGGACTGCCGATGACCATCGTGCGACCGTCGCACACCTACGACGACACGCTCCTGCCGACCCTCGCCGGATGGACCGACATCGCCCGGATGCGCGCCGGCAAGCCGGTGGTCATCCACGGCGACGGCACCACGCCGTGGACCATCACCCACGCCGACGACTTCGCCGTGGCGTTCACCGGTCTTCTCGGTCACCCGGCGGCGATCGGTGACTCCTTCACGATCACCGGCACCCACGCACCGACGTGGAACGACATCTACGGATGGCTCGCCGACGCCGCCGGCGTCGCCGACCCGCGATTCGTGCACGTGGCCAGCGAGACGATCGCACGGTGGTCGCCCGACCTCGGCCCCACTCTCCTGGGCGACAAGGCTCATGCGATGGTCTTCGACTCCGCGAAGGTCACCGCCCTCGTGCCGGAGTTCCGCACGAGGGTGACCTTCGACGAGGGGGCACGGCGCATGATCGCCTTCCATGACGCACATCCCGAGCGCCGGCGCGTCGACGCGGACCTCGATGCGCTGTTCGATCGCATGATCGCGCACGCCGATGCGGCCGGGGTCTGATCGCCCCGGCCGCATGGCCGCCCGCCGTCACCGGGTGATATCGGTCACGACTCCTTTCGCGAGGCGCAGCCGGCGCCGTGCCCGTCGTGCGACCGCGGAGTCGTGCGTGACGGCGATGAGCGTCAGCCCGTCCGCGTTCAGGCGCTCCAGGAGAGAGAGGATCTCGTCGCGCATGCTCTCGTCGAGGTTGCCGGTGGGCTCGTCGGCGAGGAGGACCCTCGGGCGCTTCACGATCGCACGCGCGATCGCCACGCGCTGCTGCTGGCCCCCGGAGAGCTCCGACGGTCGGTGATCCGCGCGCTCGGCGAGCCCGACCTGCCCGAGCGCCTCGGCCACGCGTTCGGCACGCTCCGCCTTCGGCACCGACAGCGGCTCGAGTGCCATGTCGACGTTCTCGGCGGCGGTCAGCGTCGGGATCAGGTTGAACCCCTGGAAGACGAAGCCAATCTCGCGCGCCCGCAGACTCTCGAGCTCTCCGCGCGAAGCGGCGGCGATGTCGAGGTCTCCGAGGAGAACGCGGCCCGACGTCGGCTTGTCCAGGGCACCGAGCACCTGGAGCAGCGTCGACTTCCCCCCGCCGGTCGGCCCCTGGATCGTGACGAAATCACCCGTCGCGATCTCGAGGTCGACACCGGTGAGGGCCTTCACGATCCGCCCCTTCTGCTGGTACGTGCGCGTCACGTCCGTCAGGCGGTAGAGCGCGGCGGGGACCGCCTCGGGTGCGGTGTCTGCGTCGGTGTCGATCATGGTCATGAGGGCTCTCCGTTCTGGGGTCGATGCGAGATATGCGGCCAGTGGGGCCGTACGGGGGTCATCCGACCGACCTCAGCGCCTCGGCCGGGCTCAGGCGCGCCGCGCGCCAGCCGCCGAACGCGCCGGCCAGCAGTCCGCCGATGATCGCCAGACCGATGGCGGCACCGACGACCCACAGCGTGACCGGCGCCTGCAGCACGATCTCGGTCGCGGTCTGCGCCGCGGCCTGACCGAAGGCCTGGCCGCCCGGACCTCCCCCGGCTGCACCCCCGGGTCCCGCGGCCGCGGTGGTCCCGGCAGTGGTGGAGATCGTGGGCGAGACGATGTTGATGATCCCGATGCCGAGGAGCCCGACGACGAGACCTGCGACACCGCCGATGAGGCTCTGCACCACCGACTCGCCCGCGACCTGGCCGACCACACGCCCGTTGGACCAGCCGATGGCCTTGAGCGTGCCGAACTCCCGTGTGCGCCGGCTCACGCCCGAGATGGTGAACAGCACCGCGAGGGCGAGGGCGACGGCCAGAACGATCACCGACAGCCACGTGCCGAGGTTCGTGATGAGGGCGGACGCGCTCGAGAGCGAGCCCGACACGGTCGATGCGAGGTCGGACTGCGAGCTGACCGTCGCATCCGGGAGCGCCTCTTCGATCTCGGCCTGCACGGCACTGATCCCCTCCGATGACGACGCCTGCACGTACACGGTGGAGAGCACGTCTCCCACGCCCGAGAGATCCTGCGCGACATCGAGGGGGATGTACGCGTTGGCGGCGGTGTCGGCCTCGTCGGAGGTGGATGCGACCACGCCGACGACCTCGAACTCCTCACCCGCGATCTCCATCGTGTCGCCGACGGCGAGTTCCGCGGTGGTCGCGTAGCTGGCGTCGATGACGGCCACAGCGGCGCCCGCATCCGCGGACTCCAGTCCTCGGCCGTCGGTGACCGTGACCGACGAGAGCGGCCCGATGGCGGCCGCATCCGACTCGATGCCCATGACCGTGAAGGAGTCCAGGCCGAAGGCGCCGCCTCCGAATCCGCCGCCGCCCGCGCCGCCTTCGGGCGGCCCCTGGGCCGTGCCCTCCTCGGCGGTGGAGCTCTCGGTGGGCGCCTGACCGACTTCGCCGGAGAACGTCGTGTTCGTCAGGCTCAGGGTGCCGGTCGCGGCTTCGACACCGTCGGCTGCGAGTACCGTGTCGAGCACAGACGCATCCAGCGTGGAGCGGAACATCTCCGTCGTCAGCTGCGACTGCTCGATCGAGGTCGTGCCCTCCTCGTCGGTCGCCCCGGCATCCTCGTCGAAGTCGAACTGCTGACCGCGGGTCCCTTCGCCCGGCTCCGCCTGCGCACCGGTCACGGTCAGATCCGTCCCGACACCGTAGACCGACTCGAGCGCCTGAGCCTGGGCGTCGCGCACTCCCGCCGCCAGCGAGTTCACGATCATCACGAGGGCGATCGCGATCGCAAGGCCCGAGGCCACGATCACCGTCTGCTTCTTGCGGCCGGCCAGCTCCCGCCGCAGGTACCTTGCGTACATGGGTCTCCTCTCGGCGGTCCGTCCGCCGTGGCGAGACTATGAGCGGTGCTGATGACGGTCCGTTGCGCGGGTTATGAGGTCGTTATGGATCGTCGTCTCGGCGTTTCACAGCATCCGCATAGACGGTGCCATAGGAATCGCATAGCTTGATCTCCACAATGGGTGTCATGACCACCCCGATCTCCGCGAACGCCCTCACCCGCCCTGACGGATCGCCCTTGCGCGTTCTCGTCGTCGACGACGAGCAGATGCTGACGGACCTGCTGTCCATGGCGCTGCGCATGGAGGGATGGGATGTGCGCACGGCGGCGTCGGGTCTGCAGGCGCTCCAGGAGAC